>JALRDR010000832.1 GCA_023262145.1 Planctomycetaceae bacterium
CATTTCTCGATCTCTATTCCCGGGTTCTCATGGAGCACCGGGCGAATCCGACTGTGGGAGTTGTCCGTTGAACACGACACCACGCCCAACCGTAGAAATACCGGGATTTGTCCGAAAACGTCTTGGTCCCTGGATGGCAAGGAAGATTGAGTACGGTCGACCCGTGCGAGTAGGATTGCCTGGTCGACAAATCCTGCTCACTGCCCCCGATGATGTCTTCCATGTGCTGATGGAGAATGGCCGCAACTACACGAAGTCACGGCAGATCACTTCGAAGCGGTCGCGTTCGCGAGTGGGGGATGGTTTGCTCCGGCGGCAGGGAGCAACGCACCACGAGCGGCGGCGCATCATGCAGCCATTGTTTACATCTCGTGCGGCGGAAGAATACGCGTTGCAGATTGAACAACAATGCCACTGGCTTCTGGATCAGTGGAGTGAGGGACAGACTCATGACCTCGCGTCGGAGATGGGGCGTCTTACGCGCAGGATCCTGCTGACGTCCATATTCGGGGAGATAACCGACGCAGAGATCGGCATTCTGGAGAAGGCTATCAGCGCCCGGCGTCTGCATACTGAAAAGGTGTATTTTTCCAGGATCCCACATTACGAGCGTATTCCCACGCGAAGTCGACGCGGTGACCGGGAGGCGCAACAGGTTTTCTCCAGTTTTGTTCAGCAGGGTCTGCGAGATATTCGAGACGGGCGACTCAGTGGAGGTCTTCTGCAGGGCATGAGTCAGCTTCAGTTGCCCGATGGAGGATATCTATCCGACTCGGAGATCGGAGATGAAGTGCTGTCCCTGATGAGCACAGGGCACGAAACAATCACGGAATGGTTGACATGGTGCTGGGTCCTGATCGGAACACATCCGGAATTCGAACGGAAATGGCGGTCGGAGCTGGAGCAACTGGGAACTCTTGCAGAGTTGATTTCGCTTCCAGCGGAAAAGGCACCAATCACTCATGGACTGCTGGAAGAGTCGTTGAGGCTTTACCCTCCAACGTGGCTGTTTGCGCGTGTCCCGTTAAACGACGATCGGCTCCCGTGCGGAGTGCGGGTTAAAGCCGGACAGAACCTGCTGTTGTGTCCCTATCTGATGCATCGTCATCCGGAGGCATTTCCCGATCCCGAGTGTTTCAAGCCGTTACGATTCCAGGGCATTCGACCTAAGGAGATCATGGGACGCACATATTTCCCATTTGGGGCTGGTGCCCATCGTTGTATTGGTGACAAATTAGCGAGAATTGAAACTCTGGTTGTGCTGGTGACGATCGCTCGTGCCTGCCTGTTCGAATCAATTCGCACGCAGCCAGCCATACCGAATCCGGGTCTTACATTATCAGTTCGTAACGGCTGGCCAGTCAGAATCCTTTCGCAGGCGTAGTCGATATGAACCGTGAATGCATCCCATGCGGAATGCAGTAAATGTCACGCCGGAATTGTTCAACACCCGGAAACGACCTGCAAAGATCTGATGAGCAGATTGATGGAACGCATGCAGCGGTTCTGCCGCGACCGAAGCTGAGGTTCGCCGTCCACTGGAATCCCGCACGGGCTGGCGGCGGCAGGCCTACTGCCCCGCGACAGTCAGACTGGTGACCAGATCATGCTCATCGTATTCAAACACAGCCTGAACAGGCCCCAGCTGCAGGCGTGCGATCCGCTGCTCGCGATCCCGCACAATTCGGCCACTGCCCAGTTCCAGCGTACCACCGGGAACCAGGCGATACAGCGGCAGAACATCCTGCCCTGCGCTGAGATATTCCGCTATCAGCAGGAACTGATTGATGTTTCCGCGATGTCCCTGTTCCCAGCGGGCAACACAGAATTCCAGCATCAGCTGCGTGTCCGCAAAGTACTGATTGGCCAGCGTCGAGAATCCTTCCTGTGGAGCATCCAGAAAAAACTGAATGTTGCCGCGACTGTATCCCTTCTGGAATCGTTCTGTGGCAGCGAAGTAGTTCTTCCAGGCCTCATTCCACGATTGTGGATCCCCGTCCCACTGGCCGGCTTCGCGAAATTTCTGCTGCGTTGCCGGGAGATTGACGCCCCGGGTCACCGGATTATGGAAAACCACAAGTGGTCCGGCTGCCTGAGCCAGTGCCGCATACTTTCTGGTGAACAGTTCGGGGCGCAGTTCGCGGCCGACGGTATCCAGCATGTTATGAGCAATCTCATGTGCCAGGCAGATCAGATAGACGTCGGTGATTCCAGGTCGCGGTGAATCGGCCGGAAAACTGTTTTCAGGACGTCCCAGCGGCAGGTCAAAGATGTTGACACCGCTGGATGCTCCCAGTGGATATTTTGAGACATCCGGACCCAGCCAACCCGCCACAGTGACGGTGCGTACCTTCCAGACATTGCGTGGCATCGCGATTAGCAGCCGATACATAGCCTCCAGGTGTTCGGCAGAGGCGGTGTTGTTGTCAACAAACAACAGTCCCAGATCGATCAGCAGTTGTCGATAGCCGCCGCGGAATTCGAGTGCATTCGCAACACGCACCCAGTGCTCGCGATCCGGTGGAAGTGTTTCCAGCAGCACTGCCCAGTAGCGGCCAGCCAGCATGATAGCCGCGGAATGCTGTTTCGCGTCCAGCTGTTGCCGTTGCAACAGCTGCGGATACTGAGCGGCCAGTGGTGCCAGCTGCTGGAACAGCTGTTCACGACTGCCCCGGGACAGCAGACCGGCATTCAGATCCGCTTGAATCGCCGCCAGTGCTGAGAAGAGACCTTCACGCAGCGAGCTGTCGGCTGCGATTGCAGCTGGCTGAGGATTGCTGGCAGTGTGCAGCAATCGGCGAAAGTCCGCACTACGGTCCAGTGCAGAAACTCCACGCATCAGAAACAGCTGGCCGTTTTTGCCGCCGCTGAGCAGGTCGACGACACCGTCTCCGTTCAGATCGCTGACTTCCGGTGTCGTGTCATCGGAGTTCAGGTCGCGGATATTCAATGTACCGCCGGTCGACCACTGCAACTGACGCCCGTTGCTGAGTTGCTGCTGCGATCCGGTGTGGCGATACAGCGTTACTGTGCCCCAGTTGATTCCCAGCAGCAGATCCGGACGTCCATCGTGATCAAAGTCAACGATACGTGGATGCGAATTATAAGCGGCGCTGATGTCATTGAACGGCTGGGCTTCTGCAAATGCCGGGCTGGATCTGCTGCCTACATTGCGATGCCACATGACAGGTCCGGAAAAACTGCCGGTGATCAGATCCGCCAGCCCGTCTCCGTCCCAGTCAGCGACATCAAACCGTCCCTGACAGCCCTGCTGCACGCGGACCTGCAGAGACTCTGCTGCATAACGTGGCGCGGTGTTGCTGGCCGTGTTTGGATGAATGGAAATCAGGTTGTCAGAATGCGCTACCAGAAGGTCCATATTGCCATCGTCATTGATGTCGAAAAGAACAGCACCGCTGTAGCCGGATCCCCACTGGCTGCGGTCTGCAGCAATCACTGCCTGCGGTGCAGCGAACTGTATGGTCGCTGCAGACGATTTATTCTGCAGCCACCAGATGCGACCGTTTCCATCACCCAGCAGCAGATCCGGCTGCAGTTGCGGGCTGCGGGAAAATGCGCGCACAGTTACGTGGCCGTCCATCTGCAAGGCACCGTCGGCTGCAGCCAGACGCTCTGCTGGTAAAAACGACATTGCCGGAAGCGGGGGCTCAGCCGCACTGCAGGCGGCAGGCAACAGACACAACAGCAGGAGCAGACAGGGCATGAGAGTCCAGTGGGGTATTGGGTGTTATGTTGAGCGTGACAGCCTTGCAGCAGCAAAGCAGCCGCGTTTGCGATTGCACAACGTCGGCAGAGTCCTCAGGATACAGTGTGAACGCTGCCACAACTGCCCACCAGGAAAGCGTAATTGATGAATCGACGATTTCCTTATCTGCTGTCCGTGATCCTCTGCCTGCAATCCTGCCAGCCACTCTGTCTGCCGCTCGCCGCTGATGATCTGCTTACGCAGTTTGTCCAGCGGCATTGTCTGGCCTGCCATGGGGGTGATGATTCGCTGGAGGGTGAGATTGACCTGCGTTCGCTGGCTTCCGGGCAGAATACGCTCGATACAGAACTGCTGCTGAAAGTGGTCAAGGTTGTGGACGATCGGGAGATGCCACCGGCAACAGAGCCGCAGCCCGCCAATCTCGATCGAGAGCAGGCGATAACGCAGCTGCGTGAGCAGTTGCAGATGGTTCTGAGCGACTATCCGTTCAGGGCGGTGCCGGTACGACGAATGAATCGCTTTCAGTACAACAACGCGATCATCGACCTGCTGGAGCTGGACCGGGAAATCTTTCAGCTTAACGAACGCCTGATGCGGCGTCGTGATGACTACTTTCATCCGGCCACCCGCACGATGCCTGAACTTGTCCACGTATCCTGCCGCCCGCTTTCCAAGGATATTGATAATCAGCGACCGGAGGGATTTCGCGGTGTGGCCGCGTTTCCTCAGGATCAGCGTGCCGAACACGGTTTCGACAATCAGGCAGATCACCTGACACTCTCCCCATTGCTGATGGAATCCTTTCTGACGCTCAGCCGGTCCATCGCAGCCAGTCCGGACCTGAACGCGGACGAATGCAGGACATGGCCGTGGCTGTTTGCCGAACCGAACGACGCCGAGCGGGTTCGTGAGTCATGGTTACGTGATCGGCTGACGCGTCTGCTCCGACGGGCTCTGCGAGGGCCTGCTGATCCGGAGCTGCTGAGTCAGCTCACCGCGTTTACTGCTGATCTGCTGCAGCAGGGACAGTCGACAGAGCAGGCGATGCGCAACACGCTGGCGGTGATTCTGATCCTGCCCGAATTTCTGTACCTGTCCGAGACATCTGCAGCAGCAGAAGCGACTCCCGTGGCCGATTCAATCCGTGGACGTGAACGGGTCAGCGACCACACGCTGGCTCAGCGCCTGTCACAGTTCTTCTGGAGTTCCATTGCGGATGAAGTGCTGCTGGATCTGGCCGATGCGGGCACGCTGAGCGATCCGGAGCAGCTGTCGGCTCAGATCGACCGCATGCTCAACGACGACCGCAGTGCACGTTTCTGTGAGAATTTTCCTGCCCAGTGGCTGCAGCTGGATCGACTGATCACAGCCATTCCGGATCCACAGCTTTATCCCTGGTTCTACTATCATGGTTACCGTACCAGCATGCACATGATGTCAGAGCCGCTGCTGCTGTTTGAAACAGTGTTTGTGGAAGATCGCACTGTACTCGATCTGCTGGCACCGGATTTCACCTGGCAAAGCGAAATGCTGCGGCAGAATTACGAGGGCAAAGCGCAGAGTGCTCACGAAGTGCAGGTGCAGACGTTCCGCAGAGTGCCCGTGGAAGATGCTCGACGTGGCGGAGTGATCACCAACATGGCAGTAATGACCATGACCAGCACGCCCTTCCGGACGCAGCCGATAACCCGCGGCGCATGGCTCAATGAAGTCATTTTCAACGATCCACCGGAACCACCACCTGCAGACGTTCCGCCGCTTCCGGAAGTGGATTCTGCAGCCCTGGAGAAGCTCACAATCCGAGAGCGGCTGAGTCTGCATCGGGAGCGAGCTGACTGTGCCGCCTGTCACAACCGCATCGACCCGCTGGGGTTTGCTCTGGAGAATTACAGCCCGGTCGGCGTCTGGCGAGATTCGTATGCAAACGGTCGCGATGTGGATGTCT
>JALRDR010000797.1 GCA_023262145.1 Planctomycetaceae bacterium
GCATCTCCGCAGCTCTGCGTGCGCTTTATCGCTGGCTGCCTTTGTTGCAATCCAATCTGAACACGGATCTGACCTCATTCCTCCCCGCATCCAGCGTAATGGAATAGCCAGGAAGAAAAATGACCGCTGGACCATCTTCCAATCGCATAAGCCCCAGCAAGAGAAGTTCAGTACCAAAGTAGCTGCCAGGTGATAGTTCTGAGCCTTCTTCCTTGCCGAACGCGATCAGCTGTGTGGCGGCTGCGTTCAGCGGGAGATATCACGGGATAAGTCTTTCGTGCTGGCTGGGATGCAGGGACTGGGATGCAGGGACTGGGATCTGGTGTTGAAGTGTCGGTAAACCTACTGCGAGGGATTCAAAAACCATACGCGCGACGCCTCGATCGCCTTTCGGAGCCGAGGCAAAACAAATACAGGAGACACTTCGACAGGATTCGCCTGATGAGCACAGTCGTGAGCGATCGAAAGGATACGTTTTGCACGGTCGCTATAGTAATCTGGCGGCAATGCCATCAGCTGCTCCGCCCCATTTTTCTATTTACAGCCAGCGGGATCGATCAGCCGGTTGCCGCGACTGACTTGCCATGTGAAATAGTACCGACGGCAACTCAGCGGCATTGTTTTGTCAGGCGAATTCGTCACAAACCCCGTCACTTGACTTCTCCAGCATGATTGACGCCCACGAATACCTGTCGACCGTGGAGGGGACCGGATTGTATTTCCACCAGATGTTCACCCAGCCGCGAGCCCTTGACCATAGTTGCGGTCGTCCCATTTTCGACGAAGTCGATTTGACCAGTGTTTTTCATTGAGCTTAGTTCAGCTTGATCATTGCGAGATATGAACACCGCCATATCACTGACGGCGGCTTCGTCCAGTGCGACCCAGACACCTTCGCTTTCTGGGTTACAGAGCTCCAACTTTGCCGAGACATCGGGAACATTGGCCGCGAATGGAATATCCAGAACAAGCGTTGGCCTGGTTTCGTCGCCGGGGACGATCAGTTTGCCAGATTCGTCTGGAGTGGCGGTGTTGAGGTTGTATTGAACGGTTCTGGAGACTAATGGGTGAGCGGAAGGTGGGACGCCGGAGGGGCTTTTTTCATGCGACGCGTGCGGCCGACCGATACCAGAGATTCCATTGACGAACCCGATCACACATGCGACTGCGAGTGCTGTGTAAGCGATGCGAAGATTCACAGTGCGTTTTGATTCCGGAGTTGGCGAGCCGTCGTTCATTGACATTCTCCGATCCTGACGAGATGGCAATTGGGCCATGCAAGTCTGGCGAACAAAAAAAAAGGTTGAGCAGCTCGCAGCCAAAAGACTCACCATGCCGCATGACGCTATCGCGAGTCTGCTCCAACGTCTGGTTCGGCGCGGCCTGCCTCTGTCTGAGAACAGTCCTCTGCCTGCAGGAATCCCATCGATTGCTTAAACGCCGTCCGCACGTCGAGCCGGAGTTCACTCAGCCACTTGCCGCCATCTTCACCGCGCGCTCGCGCGAAGCGGGCGAACGAATATCCATACTGTGGCATTCCGAGGTATCCACGACGCCCCATCTTCCAGCCGTAATAATTTCCGGAATGCCAGTATTGCTCACGGACGACTGAGTTTGCGGTAAAGACACCAAGCCCAAGAAACACGGTTAACAGATCGGTCAGTGGTTCCTGGTCAGTAGCGTCGCCGGAAATGCGTCCGTGACCGAGGAGATGCACATGCCCTAATTCGTGCGCCATGGTCGCAACCATTGCCAATGGATCATCCAGATTCGATACCTCGATCCAAATACGGAACTTTCCGCCACCCGCCTGATACAAGCCTGCAGTCCCCTCTCGCCAATGGCCTTCATATGCGGGCGTGTTGTCCTCGTAGAAGGCGAGCTCCACAGTGTCCGGATCGATTTCCATATACCGACAGACGCGATCCAGCATTTTTCGTGCATCTTCCTCAGTTCCCCGGTAGCGTTCCGGAAAGAACTGAGGTTGCGGAAGCACAACGGCGACACTCCGCAGTCTTGGCAGGCCAAACTGTTGCTCAAGCCATTGCCACCGACCATCGATCCACTGGCGAGTAGGGTGGTCGATCGGGCACTGCGGTTTCGCACGGAACCAATTCAACATGGGCTATCCCTCAAATACCGACCGTTGGCTCACGTTCCACGAGCAAGCAATCAGCCACCGCGATGCCTGCGAGTCCATTTGCGTCGCGTAGTCAGGCACAGTCTTCGCTGTCGCCAACGCTGTAGCTCCACCCGCATGCGGGGCAGCGATCCTCCTCCTCTGGAAGTGTTGCACCGCACGACAGGCACTGCGCTGCTTCGTCGTCTTCTTCTTCAGAGTTCGACGAACTCCCGCCCCTGTCCAGGAGACCCGGCTGCCTTTGAAATATCGCCAACGCCGCTTCTGCCTGCGATCGCGGCACTTCGAGCTTGATATAGCCCACCGCAGGTGCGAGAAAAAAGTTAGTCGCGACCAGATTGGAATCCGCGCGGAAAACGCAGATCCCTTCCTGCTCGAGCGCTACCCGAGCTACTTCCGCTTGCAGAGCGAGCCGATATGTCGCAACCGTCACGAGTTCCTCGCTCATAGTTAGCCTCATGGCCTAATGACCCACATCAGGGGGCGGCGGGAGTTGACTCTGATTTCAGAAAGTGCTGGCCATCGCCATTCCCCTGCATGCGATGGTTCAGCACGGTCATGGTGCATCATCCCAATCTGACAACCCTGATGGCGCTAAGGGGCACCACGAAGGGCAAGAAGGAATCACAGAACGAAACGTTTGATGCCTTCGTCTATTGTCGTGACGTTGAAGTTGATCTGCAACTGAAAGTTGATGCCGTTCCGATTCAATTCTGAGCGAGGCATTGTTCGTAAGCAGATTCAAGAAGCCCCGGCCTCAGGTATCGATGCACTTCGATGGCACAGCCGATCACACGGTTCGAGAGATTGTCGAATTCCATCCTTCGCGCTCTTCGTGATGACTCTTACCTGGTTTCCAGTCTCTGAGTGGCGAACGGCGGCGCTAACGGGGCCCCAACTCCGGTGCAACGCTTTGTTATGCGTTTGTTTTCTGCAGCTTCACCGAGTCTTCATACAGGGTATCCGGGCAGATGTCCTGTTCATTCGGCCAGACAACAGTGCCGCCCTCGATCGACGCGCGAATAAAGTATTCTGGATCTCTGAGCTCGCTGAATACTCCGTGTTCGAAAAACGGGGAACAGTCGAACACGCCCTCTTCGCCGTTCGTGAATCGCAGATAAAGCGTCAAGTCACGATTCGGAGTCACTGAACTTACGCGTGGATTCATGGTTACACCAGCGGTCGAATTCGAGGAGGTTTCTCGCCTTTGACTGCAAGCGACCAAGCGGCAGTCAATTCGGCTTGATCGATTACCACCCAGGCCAACAGCAGGTGCATCTTACCGGGCGGCAACCCACCTTCCAGTACGTCACCTTCTGGAATTGCAATGACAACTTCTGAATCCAGGAAGCGGGCGTGAATATGCGGCCGACTGTGCCGTCGATTGTCAAGGTAATACATCGCAACAGTGATGCCGTAGAACGAAGACAGGACCGGCATTCATGATCCGATCATTTTCACACAGAACGGTATGGCTAACAGGCCTGCTGAAAGCGCGCGACGCTTTCAGCAAGTCCTTTGTTGAGCCATTTGTTCGGCAATTCATTCGTCAATCCCAGCTCGTTTCATAAGAATTCGCTCAACGAAACCACCGTGCATTTTCTCTCCCTCAAAATACATCCAATCCGTAACTTTCGAGATAGGGCTTCTGTATTCAGTCGTCTGGTCGACAACGGTTCCTGCAACCTCGGACTCTTCGAAATACACGCCTTCCAACCAAATGTGCTCAACTGTTCCTGCGGTCTCGTTCTCGACACAAATCTTCACCATGGGAACGCCATACGGCGGAAAGACGTGCCGGTTGTTCTCTTCAACAATACGCTGAAATTCAGGCAACCGACTTTGTGCCTCCAGAATGGCGTCCCGGATTTCTTTGTCATCACCTGAAATATATATTATGTCGTCTGTCATCTTCTGCAGGACGACCGCCATCACCGGGTGGCGGGAGTTGACTTTGACTGAAAAATACGCTGGCCACCGCCACTCCGGTGCATGGCATGGTTCTGCGGTTTTCTCAGTTACCGGTAAACAACTCCGGGAACTGTCGAATCCTGGCAACTCGAAGAGCGCCTTCACCTGTACCGCCTTGATGCAGCGATCGGCGGTCATCCTGGGATCAACAAATTCGTTGCTCCACAGGTCGTTGCCGTTGGCCGGAATATCGTAGGAATTGGATGGCACGATCAGGTCGGGCTGACCCAGTTCTGCCGCGAAATTCCATTCATCGGGATCTTTCAGATCCGGTGGGGGCAGGGCATTCTCCGGATCACCCATCGGCGCGCCGGCTTCAACCCAGGCCACGATCTTGTCGATCTCATCCTGTTCCAGTCGCCAGTCGCCAATCAGGTCCTGCACACCGATGTGCTGGTCGTAGGCATAGGGAGGCATTTCACGGTTGGCCACCCGGTAAGAGATCAGGGGTGCCCAGGGACGCACCTGATCATAGGATTGGAAGGCCATGGGGCCGATACCACCTTCCTG
>JALRDR010000806.1 GCA_023262145.1 Planctomycetaceae bacterium
GCAGCGCAGAATCCGGCGGGATCAGGTGATCAACGGGCGTTTTTTGGATACCGGTATTGAGCGTGTTGAAAGGGAACAGGTGCAGGTAACCCAACCGCAGTTCCTGCCGCTGGTCCACATTTCGGCCGGACAGAAATGAGCCGGCACAGGAACCACAGTAGCTGCCACCGCCGCGGTTGAACTGCCGCAGGCGATCGCGTCCGGCGCGTGTGAGCGAAATGCCGTGTCGTGTGGCAGCACCGCCGTTGACATACAGCATGCGAAACCGTGGTTCTCCGTCGGGATACAGCAGTACTCCGTTTTCATCGTCGGGACTGCCGATGAGCAATTGATTCTGCTGCGTCGGATCAGCGCCGGCGTAGTATTCATAGTCCAGCCCGAGTGATTCGGCAGCTGGCAGCACTTTGCGGCTGGTCAGATTGACCCCGCTGCTCATGAAGATGTCCTTGTAGAATCCATCCGCTCGAACAACAGGCCCGCCGGCAGCAGGCGTTGCTGCAGCGACCACATCAGTGCAGGCCTGTTCCACAAGTTCGCGAAATGCGGCGCGAGGAATGGTGGCGTTGTTGGTCTGAGTCAGCAGCATGCCGATCAGCTGCCGCTGCGGATCGACCCAGACAAAGGTGCCGTCGGACCCTGTGTGTGAGAACACTCCGCCCGCTTCCAGTACTCGCCAGCCCAGTCCGTAGGTTGTTGCGCCCGGACAATGTTCCTGCTGCGGTGTGGTCATCTGCCGGACGGATTCGTCTGTGAGCACGCTGGAACGATCAGCAGCTCCGCGATCAAGCAGCATCTGGCAGAACAACGCATAATCGTACGCAGAGGAGACCATGCCGCCGGAGCCACGAGGGAAAGGCCAGTCCGGGGCATCGCCCGGCGTCCAGCCGGCCTTCCAGCTGCCGTCATCCTGACGCCGCATGACTGTGGACATGCGGTTGTGGTCCGCCTGCGATTCATGATTGCAGCTGTCGACCATTCCCAGCGGCTGGTAGATGCGTGTCTGCAGGAACTCCTGATACGAGCCCGTCAGCTGCTCGATCACGGCCGCCAGAATATTGAAGCCCGGATTGTTGTAGGAATAGGTCTCTCCCGGGGCTGCTGCATTGGGAATGGAGGCAAATCGACTGACCTCCGGAACCAGCTGCATGGCCGGATCTGCTCCCTTTGGTGTTTCCAGCAGCGGCCTGACAAACAGCGTGCTGATGCGGCAGCCGCTGGTGTGCGTCAGCAGGTGGCGAATGGTGACTGCTCGCCAGGCGTCGTTATCGAAGGCGGGCAGATGTCTGGCAACGGGATCATCCAGCTGCAGTTTGCCGTCCTGCAGCAGCAGCAGGATGCCGGTTGCAGTGATGGCCTTGCTGTTGGAAGCCATGCGGAACAGTGCGTCGGGCCTGAGTGGCTGAGTGCGGTCAGCGTCGCGGTGACCGTAGGCGTTGTGCAGGATGATTTTGCCCCGGCGAGCCACGAATACGAGAGCGGCCGGGATCTGATCATCGGTCACAGCGTGCTGCACCATTATCGCTGCAGCCTGCAGTCGTTCGGCATTCACCTCCACATCAGCGGGGTTGCCGACCGTCAGCAGCGGCTGCCCGAAATCGCGTGAAGCATCCTGCTGAGCCGCACTGATCGGGGCCAGCAGGACCAGCAACAGTGTAGCGCAGTGGACGCGTAACGCCATGAGAAGTTTTCTTTCTGGCCTGAGTAGGATCACCAGATCCGGCCAGGGGCCTGGTCTTTACGGAAAGCCACCGAGACGGCAAGCAGGCTGCAGATGAACGAATGCAATTGCTGCAATTTGCGGTCAGATCCGGGGCAGCGTTCGGAGATTTCAACGGCACTTCAAAATCTTCTGGCCTATGATGATGTATTCCGTACGCTGCTGTCACTAGCCACTGTTCCTTCGGGCCTGGCAGAGTTTTCGTGTTGCATGGATGCGTCTCTGGAGCCCCCCCTTTGTCGCAGTAATCGCGGGGTTTCTCAATCTGCGAACTGCAGTATGCTTGCCTCAAGAAGTGGCTTCAGATGCATTGCCCCCGCAGGTGAAAGATGGTCAATATCGCGATAAATAAGGCGGCCGTCGAGTTCAATCCGCCACGTCATTCTGTCAGGAGCAAGCACATCTGCAGGGTCTACCACGTTCACCATCCCGGAAAATTCGTCCGCAACGTCCTGCAGTATCTTCTCGGTCTCCCAGATTTCTTCGTGATGTGATGTTGCACTTCGTCCAAGCTCATGCGTCGCTCGGCCAAGCAGCTTATGTGCAAGTAACGCATTCGGCGGTTGGCAGTCCTGTCGGGCAACGTCTCGCACCAGAATCAATTTCGCACCGTTCTTTATAATGCTGCGAACTCCTTCTCGAAGTTCACGACGGAACCGTTCGCGGTTCTCTTTGGCGTAGGCATCCCAGACACAACACGCAACTACGCAGTCAATTTCCTGCTTAGCTACAAGTTCCGAGACCGCGTCATTGAATGCTCCTGTTTTTTCATTGAGTCCAAATCGAGACCGGCTCTGTACTGTCTGAATTATTGGCGCGGTCTGGCTATGCGTTGCACGCCACAATTCCATGTGTTGCTCAACAGCGATGGCTTCAACGACGGGAAACAGCGCGAGCGCATGACTGTCGCCCCAGAGCAGGATCTTGCCAGTGCAGTCCGTTGCACAGCCGCTTCTGGGGATCTCTCCCTGAAGGGCATCATCAAGCGACAAGTCGTTGCCGCCGGGGAGATTCGGTGGTTCAGAATCGGCAGCAATGCTCAGTATTGACAGACTGAAACGCTTTGGATAGCCGTCTGAGTGCCAGGTCAGAAACGCCAGAAGCGAGACGACTACTGTCAGGGAACAGATTGTCCCCAGAAACATACGAGGTTTTGCCTTGAGCCAATTGAATCGAGCAGGCTGCTCAACAAGGTGGTGGCAGAGCACTGAGAGTACCAGCAGCAGGCTCCAGAACAAATTCCCGCAAATCAAAGCCGATGACTCGTCGTACTCAAATGGGCGCAGGAATACAAGCAGCGGCCAGTGCCACAGATAGAGTGAATAGGATAATTGCCCGAGATAAACCATTGGGGGCAATGCGAGAATCTTTCCCGCAAACAGCTTTTCTCCGGTATTACTCCAGATCAGTAAAGCCGTGCCCCCACAAACAGGCCATGCTGCAAGCCCCGGAAAGGTTGTGCTTTCAGTAATGAAGGTTGCTCCGGCGATGATCGCAGTCAGACCAATAAGCTCGCAGACCTGGCGAACTGGACGAGGACTGCTTTCCCAGCTCACAAACCATACGCAACCACCCAGAAAAAGCTCCCACGCTCGCGATGGCAGGAGGTAATACGCGGCCCATGGTTTGTTACTGGTGAGCCATAAGCTGCAGGTCGCTGAAATCGCTGTAAGCAGCAGGATGAATTCAAGGACTCGGTCTTTTCGGTACCGAAAAACCAGCAGCATCAGAAACGGGAAACAGAGATAGAACTGCTCTTCCGTGGCGAGCGACCAATAGTGCAGAAGTGGCTGTTGTTCTGCTGCCGTCCCGAAATAGTCCGTCGTTCTCCAGAGAAAAATATTTGAAGAAAACAGACCCTCAGAAAACAGAAGACCTCCGGTTTGGGCGAAGGAGTCCGGCAGGAGCAGAAAGTAACCCACAGCCAGAGTGCAGCAACTGACAAGCAGTTTTGCCGGAAGTATCCGTCGCACACGGCGAGTCAGGAACTCACGGAAAGAAAACTGGTTCGCCTCGACCTTCTGCATGATGATGCCGGTCATCAGAAAGCCGGAGAGGACAAAAAACACATCAACGCCGACAAATCCTCCGGAAAAGGCGATGCGAGCATGATTGAGGATGACGAGTGTGATCGCCAGTGCTCGCAGGCCATCAAGTTCAGGTCGATACCGTGGGCTGAATCTGGGGGCAGCATCGTGCGCCAGTGAG
>JALRDR010001032.1 GCA_023262145.1 Planctomycetaceae bacterium
GCCACGCACGCTGAGCGGTTCAGCACCGTCAGCTGGC
Organism: Planctomycetaceae bacterium; assembly: GCA_023262145.1. Lineage (GTDB taxonomy): Bacteria > Planctomycetota > Planctomycetia > Planctomycetales > Planctomycetaceae > SXXK01. The sequence continues at coordinate 38 of JALRDR010001032.1, forward strand.
TGCGGGCGAATAAACATGTCTGCCGTCGCTGCTGCCGGAGCTCGCTCGCGATAATCCAGCGCCACACTCTGCTGCTGCTCGGCATCCCAGATCACCATGAACCCGCCGCCACCAACGCCACAACTGGCCGGACGCACCACCGCCAGCGCAAACGATGTGGCCACCGCAGCGTCCACAACGTTGCCGCCCTCACGCAGAATTCGCAGCCCCGCAGCACTCGCTGCCGCATGATCCGCCGCCACCACCGCGTGCTGGTATTCCTCTGCTGCCGCTAACGACGACTGCACGGGCAGCAACACAATCAGCAGCAGACCGGGGAACGACCAGCGCAGCAATACTCGCAGCACAGCCGCAAGCTGTCGCGGGTTTCGATCATGTCGCAGCCAATCAGTCATGTCGCAGCCAATTCAGTGCGCAAGGCACCACTCCGGATCAGGAAACAACTGCCAGACAGTCACTCTGGGTAGTCTGACGAAAACAGCAAAACGCTGCAATTCCGATCGGTTCTGGCGCCATTTTCCGCTGTAACAACGCCCGGTGGCCGGCTTGCTGTCACGATGGAATTTGCAGAAATCCGCTCCCTCCTGTTGCTGAAAATGTGATAATGCTTTGAAATCAGGAGCATTCTGCGCGGTTGCTGTCGGCTTGTCACCGCCACTGCCGCACGTGTTCCCATCAACTCTGTTCAGATCGGGAGACTGTCCAATGCCATCCGGCATCCTTCGCCGCCTTGTGCTGTCCTGCTGTTTTCTGGCACTTGCCCATTCCTCCGCCACGCAGGCGGATGACCTGCGCACGGCCCTCGAACAGAAGCGTACCGGTCATCTGGAAGCAGCCTGGCAGACTCTTTCAGAACTGATTGCTGCGGATTCCGACGATCCACGCGTCCACATCCTGCGGGGCGTTGTCGCCACAGAAATGCAGCGGCCATCCGATCAGGACTTTCGCAACGGCGCCCGCCTGGAAGCAGCCACTGGCAATACGGCCAGCGTAGACCGCATCCTGCAGTCGGTACAGGGGCCCCTGCGTCGAGATATTGAACGCTATCGTGCGGCAGCACGTGCTGCCCTGAAAGCTGATTCAGCAGCCGCCACGCGACAACTGGAATTTGCTGAAGCGGTTCGCCTGCGTCAGGATGGACGTCTGCAGGAAGCCACCACCGCATTCGCAGACCTTGCTGCTGCGGGCAATGACCCCCGCTATCACTACATGCTCGGGCTCACTCAGCTGGAACAGGGGCACAAGGAAGCAGCTGCACAGGCGTTTGAGAATGCACTCACCAGAGAAACCAGTGTGGCTGACATTCGCCAGGTGAATCTGATGCTGTCTCGAGTCGATTCCGAGCTGCGTCAGCAACTGCAGGAGATGGCTCGCATCAATGTCGCAGGTCGCGAACTCACACGCACGGAAATGAACGCCGAAGTGCTGCGGATGGCAATTCTCACGGAAGACCAGGCACTGGCAGATTCAAACGCCGAAGCGTTGGCCGCCGATGAAGCTGCGAAACTCGCTGCCGATCAGGAACGTCGGGCAATTGTCGAAATGCTCGTGGCTCAGCGAGAAGCCGAAGAAGCTGCCGCCAACCCGACCTTCATTATCCAGCCGGAACCCGCGATTGAACCGGAACCGGAAATGCCGGCCAAACCGGCAGTCGCCATCGCCAATAACCCCTTCATACAAAACCAGAACCAGAACCAGAACTCAACCAACCCGTTTCTTGGTGGTGATGTCAAGACACCTGCGGCAACAGCGGGCAGCGGTTCACCTCGAGCAGGTGGCGGTGCAGCACCGGCGGCAGCAGCCCTCGATCTCAGCTGGATGCGTGATGACGTCGAACTGATCATTCACATTCGCCCCGGCGATCTGATGAACAGTGCCATCGTGCAGTCCAACCCGATGGCAGCCATGGGAGCTTCCCAGCCGCTGCCGGTCCCGGGTGTCAACCTGACTGCTGGCGACATCGAATCAGTCACCATTGGCCTTGGAAATGTGCTGGCCACCGGCATGCAACTGGCCGCCCAGGCGGCACTGGGCCCGCCAAATGCTGAACAGGCTCAGCAGGTGGGCAAGCAACTCATGGAAAACTCAGGGCTGGTCGTCCTGCGTGTCAGCAAGGATGTCGATCCGGCAATCCTGGCATCCATTCCCGAAGCCCAGGAACAGACAACAGGAAATGCCACGTGGTACCTGGTTCCGGGTGATCCCGCAGAAGATGCACCGGACCTGGGGCTCTACATGCCGGATGCACGCACCCTGCTTGCCGCTGCCCCAGCCACACTGGGCCAGGCGATTCAGACTGGTGCCGGGGAAGCTCAGCGAGCCAACTTCAGCTTTACACAGGGAAATCAGATCCTGCTGGCCTTCAGCACACCGCTGCTGGCGGGCATGAGTGGAAGTATTCCGCCGGCGACACCGGACATGCCACCACCGGTGGCAACATTCCTCGATGCCATTCGCGGCAAAGTGTCCGGTGTAGCGATTTCGCTTGACCTCGCCGGCGATGCATTTCTGAACGTCAACCTGAATCTGACAGAACCCGGCACCGCAGCTCGCGCGGCACTCAACGACGGACTGACCATGGGCAAACAGATGGCTCCACTGTTCGTCGGTGGAGCACCACCGCCGGTACAGCCGGGAGTCACCGCCCTGATCCAGAGTCTCAAATCGACTGGAAGCGGAAACACAGCCGGACTATCTGCAACCTTCTCAGCGTCACTGCTGGAAGCACTGGCAGAGATTGCGCCGGGAATGATGGGTGGCATGCCAGGACTCGGGCCCGATGGACTGCCGGGTGGACCGGGCGGCTTTCCGGGAGCACCGGGCGGCTTTCCGGGTGGACCGGGCGGCTTTCCGGGAGCACCGGGCGGCCCGGGTGGAATTCCAGGCGGACCGGGCGGAGCCCCGGGATTCCCGGGAGTACCACCGCAGCAGTGAACGCAGCGGGCCGCACAGCAATCTCGGAGTGCGTGTGGACCGGGACAGAACACTGCAGCGAACGGAATCAGAACAACGGCTGTGAGCACAGGGAACAGGAGTATTTCCTGAGCATCGGCATCGGCAGCGAGTCATCAAACCGAACGGAGTCCTGGAAATGCAACAGTGCAGGAGCAAGGTTGTCAGTCCAGTGAAACTCGCTAGACTTCCCCTCAGTTGCATCCGTAGCTCAATTGGATAGAGCGTCGGTCTTCGGAACCGAAGGTTCCAGGTTCGAGCCCTGGCGGGTGTACTCTGACGAAAGCGTGATCAGCACTGTTGCTGGTCACGCTTTTTTCATGCGCAATAGCCACCGGACCAACACAACCCACGCCGAGTTCCGGGTGTCGCCGCCGGGTTTCGCACCGGGTGTCACAGACATCCTGCCTGTGCGCAACCACCCACCTGCACCCCCGCCGCAGTCCGGACCAGGGAACGCAGTGACGAAGATCCGGCAGCGCAGTCTCGAAACGACACGGTTGCAATTGCAAAACATGCTTTGCCGGATCTGCGCTGACGCCTGGTCCGGCCTGCCGTGGGCGCGACAGCACGCGAAAACTCCAGCAGGGGCTCTGCCCCTGCACCCCGAGAATCGCACCGCCGTGCCGGCGGAATC
>JALRDR010000090.1 GCA_023262145.1 Planctomycetaceae bacterium
TCCTCAATGTTTCACAACTCACCATGCTCGGCGGCCGATACGTGGTTCTTTTAAGTTAACGATCTGCCTATCATTGTCCGCCCGTTACTCGCGCCTGTTGCGCGTTTTCCGTCCGAGACTGCACGGGCGTCTGGTTCAAACTGAGATAAGAATCCCGAACAAAATGCAAAGGTAAGTTGTGCAGATTGTTACGATTGTAGGCGCGTAGCAAGCTGTGCAGATACCGCAGCGCGAACCTGTGGGCGTGCCGGTGGACCAGCTTGCAGCCTCCGGGGAATGTTCGCCACGGGTGATGTCTTTCGCAGTTCCGGATATACTGTTTCCGGGTGCTGAGCAGGATCTGCCCTGTCAGACAGTGGCGGCGGTCGAGTGACTGCTGCATCCGTTGAGAATGGAGCAATCAGAGGACTCTGAGGAAATGACCGGTAAACGGGCGGTTGCACAATTGCTGCAGCATCTGCAATCGGTGGGTGTTTCCCATGTTCCTCGCGTGACCCCGATCGCGCGCCGCGTGGCGTCCGCTGTAAAGCCTGCTGCTTCCCGGCAGGCTCCACCGACTGCAGCTCAACGACAATCCGCAGTTGCCCGTCCGGACGAGGCCCCGCAGCGAGCTCGATTGCCTTCGGCGGGGGCTGGTCGTGATCAGGACCTGGCAGTTCCTGCGGCCCTGCCCGAAGTGGCGGCACTGGTCCAGCAATCCCCGTCGAGTCGTGCTGAGCGGGAACAGGCCCTGTGTGCGCTGCAGGGGATTGTGGCAGCGTGTGCTCGTTGTGAGCAGCTGGCCAGCCGCCGGACTCAGACCGTATTTGGCGTGGGTAACCCGGAAGCGCGAATCATGTTTCTGGGCGAAGCTCCGGGGCGCGAGGAGGACGAACAGGGGGAGCCGTTTGTAGGGCCGGCCGGACAACTGCTGAACAGGATTATCACGGCCACAAAGTTGCGTCGCGAAGATCTGTACATCTGCAACATCCTCCGCTGCCGGCCTCCGGGGAATCGCAACCCGTTACCTCAGGAGGCGCTGAATTGCCGTGAGTTTCTGCAGGCACAGATTGACGTGGTGCGTCCGGAATACATTGTCTGCTGGGGTGGCGTTGCGGCTCACAATCTGCTGAACGTGCAGACGCCGGTCAGTCGGATGCGGCAGCAGTTCTTCCAGTACGGCTCGGCACAGGTACTGGTCACGTATCATCCATCATATCTGCTGCGGAATGCCGAAGCCAAAAAACTGGTCTGGGAAGACATGCAGTTTTTCATGCAGCATCTGGGCATGCAGGCCAACTGAACGACCATCCTGGCATTCCGGGCCACGGCGTTGTCATTGCGACCGGTCTCAGTGCGTTCCACCGGAAGAGTTCCCAGGCAGCGGAATGCTCATGGTCTCCAGCTGCGTCTTGCGTTGCGGCGTACTGTGATTGATCTCGCGGCGATTCCGATTCTCCACAAAGCCGCGGGTTCTGGCAGCGGCGTGGCTGACAGTATTTCTTCCGGGCAGCAGTACCTCAGTTTCCCGTGAGGACACCGGTAGCCCTCCATCCGGCTGGATTTCGACTTTCAGCGCGCAGTTAACCTGGTTTTTGTTTTCCGCGTTGACGTAGGGAATAAAGACGCTGTAGGAATGGCCGAGGGTGCCTTCGCCCCGATGCATTTCCCATGCGTCTGCATCAAACTCAAACCGATGCAGCAGCGTCGGCTCTTCCAGCAGATCGGGCTGATAGTCATCGTACAGGGAGATCAGCACCTTTCCTCGAACTCGCGCCCCGGACTCATTTTCTGCTCCGAAGAACAGAATCTGTCCGGCGAATCCGCGACTGTTCAGGCCATTCATATCCTTGCCCTGAGACGGCTCCCAGATGGTGACAATCTTTGCGAGATTGCGTTCATAGCGAGGACGTCCGACAAGCTGGCCGGGGTCCTGCAGCAGCAGTGACGGGTTTCTGATCAGAGTACTTCCGGACTGACAGCCTGTCAGCAGGACGACGGGCAGCAGCAGCACCAGCAGGCGGCTGGAGCGGCAGTCCGGAATTCGATGAAGGGGGCTCGACAAGGACACTCTGAATCTCCTCACAATCACCGGCGACGACCGGACTCAGCGGGAGCGGATGACATGCTGACGGCATCCGGTTCCAGCAGTTCCCGACTGTCCATATCCGGTGTGAGCTGCATAGGTTCTGATTCGAAGTAACTCTGCGGTTGTTCTTCCGCCGCTGTATCATCGGCACCGGGAACACTGAACAGCGGACCGTGCAGGTCTTCCGCATCAGATTCGAGGAAGTGCATGCGTTCTGACTCGACCTGTTTAATGAGTTCGGAATCCAGATCGCTGAGCACAATGCGTGGCGTCAGGAAGATCAGCAGTTCTGTTCTGGCAGAC
>JALRDR010000111.1 GCA_023262145.1 Planctomycetaceae bacterium
TTGGCATCTGCATGCACATTCGCACTCTGCTTACCAGGTTACTTCCGGTTGCGGTCGTGGCGTCAGCCATTGTCTGTCTGCCTGGTTTGCGCGGTCAGGATGCGATTTCACAGGTGTCGCCGGTTGAGAATCGCAGTCTCGATTCTGCACAGCAGATCCGCATTTCAGCGCAGTACGAGGAGATACTGCAGTGGGAAACGCTGGACGTGCATCTGCTGGTGGGGCGTGTGCAGCTGGAGCAGGGCGAGCAGAGTTTTTCAGCGGCGCGAATGGCGATATTCATCACGCAGGGAGCGGATGGATTTGATCTGGCGGTTTACGGTGAGGATATCACGGAATCGGGACCGACGGGCCAGCGGACACGTGCAGCAATGGAATTTCGTCTGCACTCAACTGCTCCGCCAATGCTGGAAGTTGAAGATTCTGCAGACGCCACTCTGGCGGTGCCTCCGTTGTTGCAGCGAGCTCTGCCACGACTTTATCCTGGCTGGGCAGATTCTTCCGTGCAGACGGTCAGTCAGCGTTCACCGAGTGAAATCTTTTCGCGACCGATTCCAATTCTGCCGGCGCCAGGCGGAGGAGGAGGGGAGCGTCAGATTCGTATTCGTCCTCGATCGAGTGAAGAGCTGCATGTGGAATCGTTCACAGTCGGGCCGGACGAGGGAACTGTTCCTGCAGAACGAATGACGGTGATTACCGGCGGTGTGCAGGTCCTCATCGATGGTCTTGATAGTGTTTCCGGTATCAGTGACTACAGCGTTGGTGCTCTGGATCTGTCAGCGGATCGGGTTGTGATCTGGACTCAGGCCGAGGAGTCTGATGCTCCAGGATCTGGTGGAACTCTGATTCAGTCGGCTGACGAGAGATTTCAGGTTTATCTGGAAGGCAACATTGTAATTCGGGAGGGAGGCAACACGATCCGAGCAGAATCGGGCTTCTATGACGCTGCGGGGAATCGAGCGTTGTTGTTACGTGCCGAGCTTCGCGCGGATGTCCCGGGCACCGACGTCACTGTTCGCGTTCGTGGGGAACGGCTGCGGCAGTTGAGTCGCGATCGATTTCATCTGCAGGATGCCTGGGTCACGACGAGTTCCTATGGAGTCCCGGGCTATCGCCTGCAGGCGTCGGAAATTCTTCTGGAACCCGGACAGCCACGGATCAGCGGGCGTGATCCGAAGACAGGTCGTCCGATCCTGGAAAGTCAGCTCTGGGTGACAAGCTGGAACAATCAGTTCGTGCTGGGAGAAATACCGCTGCTGTATCTGCCGCGGATCAGCGGTCCGGCGGAGGATCCGCGTATTCCACTGCGTCGAGCCGGTGTGGCCTCAGATCGCGTGTTTGGTCTGCAGGTCAGCACTGTGTGGGATCTGGAGCAGCTGATGGGGCTGCCACGGAGGCCTGGGCAGCGACTGGATCTGCTGGCGGATTATAAGAGCGATCGTGGGATCGGGACTGGTCTGGAAGGGGCCTGGAACAGCACCAGGGGAACCAGTCAGCTTCAGGCAGAGGGTCGCATCTACTATCAGCAGGATAGTGGCACGGACAATCTGGGACTGGGACGTCGTGACCTGCAGCCGGAAGATTCCGATCGTGGTGAGATCACAGGGCGATTTCGACGTACTGGCGATACCGGAATGCTGTTTGGCGAGATTGGTTATCTTTCCGACCGCAATTATCTGGAGCAGTATGACGAGCGTCGCTTCGACACTCAGAAGGACGTTGAGACGATTCTGGGAGTTCGACGTGACGTTGCCGCATGGTCTGGCCAGTTATGGGGGCGGATGGATCTGAATCAGTTTGAGGCGACGACGGAGTGGCTTCCGCGCGCTGATCTGTATGCTTTTTCCCAGCCGCTGGCGGGCGGCCTGTTTTACTGGGATCACCATTCCAGCGCGGGATTTGCTGACATGCAGACCCTGTCCGCCCCGGCAGATCTGCAGGATCCATATTCGCCACTTGGGCTGCCGGGCATGCGTGATGCAAGCGGGCTGGTGGCCATGTCACGGCATCGTCTGAGTGCTCCGATGCATCTGGGAGTATTCAACGTGGAACCGTGGGTTGGCGGTGAAGCTGCTCACTGGGGCAGCGGAACGACAGGTGGCGACGAACGGCGGTATCTGATCAACGCGGGAATCCAGGCACGTTTTTCCGCAACTCGTGTCTTTCCATTTGTGCGCAACAGTCTGCTGGGAGTAAACGGTCTGGCGCATCGCCACGAGACAATCCTGGAATATTCGTGGACCGATTCCTCAATGTCACTGGACGACGTGCCCCAGTTCAATGAACTGGACGACAACGCTCAGGAGCGGTTTCGTTCGCGTTACACCCTGGCATCACAGGTATTTCCGGGAGCACTTCCGGATCAGTTTGATCCTCGTAATTATGCACTGCGAACCGGGGCCGGTTTATGGACAAGTGCTCCCTACCACGAAGTGGCTGACAGTTTTCAGTCGTTGCGACTGGGTTTTCGTGAGCGGCTGCAGACGCACGCCGGCAGTGTGGAATCGCTGCGAACACGCGACTGGATGACTCTGGAAGCCGGGGCCACGTTCTTCCCGAAGTCTGATCGGGATAACTTTGGCGACGAGCTGGGTTTGTTCTACAGCCGTTATCGCTGGAATATCAGTGACCGGACGGGACTTCATGGTGATGCAGCGTGGGACATGTTTGACGATGCAGCTCAGGTGTGGAGTGTTGGAGTTCTGAGCCAGCGCAGTACGCGTGGCAGCGTCTATGTGGGATTGCGTAATGTGCGAGCCGGCGATTATCTGCAGAGTCAGACGCTGGTCAGCAGCTACACCTACCAAATGAGCCCGAAGTGGATCTCCACGGCCTCGTTTGCCTACGACCTTGCTCAGGAGGAATCTCGAGGAACATCGGTCACAGTTTCTCGCGTCGGGCTGGACTGGATCCTGCATTTCGGATTCGGAATCGACTTCAGTCGCGACAATGTGGGCTTTGGACTGTCTCTCGAGCCACGATTTGGTGCTCCATCGGCCACCAATCTGTCTTCCCTGATGGGAATGCAGTGACACCGCGGCGGCGCAAGAACCCGCGTGACTCTGCTGTTGTTGCAGACTATGCTGCGGTCTGCCACTGATGCTTGTTTCAGGCTGGTAACCCACGTGTCCAGATCAGCCCTTTCGGTCTGCATGCGGTACCAGCGATTCGCCCGCGGAGTGAACGCATGTCGCAGACTCGTGCTGAAGCACCGGATCCCAAAGCCGCATGGACTGAACATGAGTGGGCGTATGACCGTCCGCTGATTGCATGTCGATTCGACCCGCAGGGACGGTATGTTTTTTGTGGCTCCGAAGACGCCGCTGTAGAGCGTTTTCAGTTGAGTGATGGCGCCCGGGTTGATCTCAAAGGAGGTCATGCGACGTGGGTCAGGACATTTGTATTCAGCGCTGACGGTGACACAGTTGTCAGTGGTGGTTACGACGGGAAACTCACCTGGTGGGCGACGGCAGCAGAGACGCCGGAACCGCAGCGTTCCATCGCTGCTCATGGGACGCACTGGATTCGTGGCTTGCAGGCGTCGCCGGACCACAGCAGTTTTGCCAGTGGTGGCAACGATCTGATGGTGCGTCTGTGGAATACCGCAAGTGGCGACCTCCTGCAGGAATTCTCCGGGCATGAGAAACACGTGTACTCCGTCTGCTTTAATGCATCCGGTCAGCATCTTTACTCCGGTGATCTGGGCGGCGTGATTCGAGAATGGCATGTGCAGAGTGGCAAGGAAGTTCGCAGCTTCGACGGTTCCGCGCTGCACTCCTTCAACAGCGGGCAGCAGGTTGATTTCGGCGGCGTGCGGACTCTGGCGATCAGTCCGGACGGGAAATGGCTGGCGGCTGGAGGGCTGCACAAGGCTTCAAACCCACTGGGTGCCGTGCATGAACCGCTGGTGCTGCTGATTGATCTGGAAACGGGTAAGGTCGAAAAGCAGCTCACGGCGGACGGAATCACGCAGGGGGTACTCTGGCGACTGTGCTGGCTTGCTGATGGATCTCTGATGGGTGCCTGCGGTGGCGGTACCGGGGGATTCCTGTTGTTCTGGAAGGCAAACGAAGAAAAGGATTTTCATCGCTTTGCGCTGCCGAACCTCGCACGAGATATGGATCTGCATCCGGACGGAGTTTCCGTGGCGACGGTGCACCACGACAGGAAGGTTCGGATTACTCGATTGAAAACGAAACCTGCCTGAGTTTACGGCATCCGGGAAATCTCACCGGCAGTGCTGGAATTCAGAAATCTGCGGCAAGCAGCCTGAGAATGGAAAACTGGCTGATTATGATCTGATGGGTTGCCGCAGACAGGGCAGCGTCGGGCCTTATCAACAGGACAAAGCGGTCGCATGCTGCTGGCAATTGAAACATCGGGGATGCAGGGAGAGATCGCGCTGGCGGATTCCGGCAATGTACTGGAGGAACGCAGCCTGTGTACGGAGGGGCGGCGGCACGCTCAGACGCTCATCAGTGAAGTGCAGCAGCTGCTGCAGCAGCGGGGTCTGAAGTCTGCAGACCTGTCAGCCATCGCAGTCAGTGTGGGTCCGGGAAGTTTTACCGGGCTGCGTGTGGGGATTGTGTTTGCCGCCACGCTCAGCTGGCTGCACAAGCTTCCGCTGGTGGCGGTGAACACTCTGGAAGCGCTGGCGCAACAGATCCCGGCCGCAGAAACTCATGCAACCATCATCAGTGATGCACAGCGAAACGAAGTGTTTGCCGCGCCCACGAAATGGAATTCGGAGCAGCAACTATGGCGGTTGCAGGACAACGTGCAGGTCCGACTGCCGGAAGAACTTGCAGGCGCTCAGCTGGTAGCCGGGCCCGTCGCAGAGCGGCATGCTGCAGCGTTGCTTGCTGCGGGCCACAAAGCGGGAATACTGCAGTTACAGCCGCACGCAGGTGCGGTGGCGCAGGTTGGTTGGCAACTGGTTGCAGAGGGTTGTTTCAGCAAGCCTGAAGAGCTGGAACCGTTGTATATTCGAGCCAGCTATGCCGAAGAGAAGCGTGATGCAGCCTTGCAGAAACAGTGTGCTGCGTGGGAGAAAGCGGCCGGCGGCGGATAACATAACAGTTGGCGGGCCGTGGACCAGGAAGGTGACCTGAAAGTCTGGCGCATGCCTTGTGGGAAACGATCAACAGACAGGAACTCACGCGAACAGCGAGACGGTGCAGGAAGAAAACGATGGCATCAGAAGCAGAGAATGAGCAGGCAGCGGGGCAGCCCGGTGAAGATCAGCCGTGGTATCGAGACGGATTGAACTTTACCTGCAGTCAGTGCGGTGACTGCTGTACAGGTGCTCCGGGTACAGTCTGGGTCACTGACGACGAGCTGCGAGAGATTGCGGATCATCTGGACAAGCCGATTGGCGAAATTCGCCTGTTTCACACACGAATTGTCAGGGGCCGCGTCTCCCTGACGGAATTTGCCAACGGTGACTGCACGTTTTTTGACCCGCGGGCGCGCAAGTGCACTGTTTACCCGGTACGACCGGTGCAGTGCCGTACCTGGCCATTCTGGGACTCACATCTGGAGTCAAAAGAAGCGTGGCAGCGCGTCTGTGACACTTGTCCCGGGTCGGGCACCGGGGCATTTTTCAGTCTGGAAGAGATTCGCAAGCGTGCCGACCAGTTGGAGATGTGAAGAAGACTCCGCCGTCTCCCCAAAAGTACGCAGATTTGCCATTTTTTGCAGGTTGAGGCAGAAAACCCTGTGCACGCTCGCCGATAACCTATCAAAGTATGCAGGAACTTTGTGCGCCCGTTTTCTGCGCCCGTGGTGGTGAGATTCTGGCGATTACGCAGGTTCCGACGACTTTTCTGGTTCTGGTCCGCCAGTATCT
>JALRDR010000237.1 GCA_023262145.1 Planctomycetaceae bacterium
ATGCCATAAATGTGATAACAAGCTTTGTTGTAATCCAAACCATTTATTTTTAGGCACATGCTTAGATAATACTTTGGATAAATGTAACAAAAATAGACAATGTACTGGTTCAAATATAGGTAATTCTAAACTTACGGAGGCACAACACTGCGGGAAGTCGGACATGATGTGATTTTTGCGATGCACGCAATGTACACGTTTCGCAGACATCCGGAACTGGCCACGGCCGAGCGAGTGAACGGAGTCTGCCGACTGATACAGGCCATCAAGCCGTGGAGAGACGATCCGGCGGATCCGGCGGTGCAGCCTCCGGAATTTGCGGACGCTCGGCAGTTTTCCCGCTTTGTGCTGCAGGAAGCCCTGGATGCAATTCCGCGTTTTTCCGGATTTGGACAGGGCTTTGCCGGACATATGCTCACCTTTGGCGAGGCGCTGCTGCAGATGTCAGGCAGTGGTGGCGAAGAATGGGCGGAAAGCTGCCGACCGGCGTTCTGCAAGTATGTGACACAGACGCGAAAAGGGCCGGCTTCCACGGACCGCAGGATTGCTGATCACTCACAGTCGGACATGCGACCGGATCAGTTGGAATACTGGCAGAAACGCGGCGATCGTTCCCTCGGTATCGGCCATGTCTTCAAGTATCCGGCGGCATACTACAGTCTGCTGGAGCAGGCTGAGGATCCGACGCTGGAGCAGAAGTTTGATGCTCTTGCCTGGCAGATTTTCTGAGCCGGACCTTCAGGGGCGAACCTGATCCCGGTCTGTCAATGTCGTCGGGGGGATCGACGTCCCGACAGGGGAATACATTTGCCGGGAAAAGCCGGGCCCTGCCGCGCGGAAGTGGTCTTTCGCTCTTTTCGGCAGGGGAATAGACTTATGACCACCAGCAACGCTGGGCGGCGTGAATGGTTCCGAGTCTGAGCGAGCCTTCTCAGCGGCTTTTTGAATTTGATTAGAAAGATCAGGACAATGGCCCGTCAGTTACTGATGTATGAATCGGTTGTTCCACTCAACTCAAAACAGCACGCAGAGATGTGCATTGAGCCGACGAATAACTACGGTTTTTCTTCCGGAACGAATGCGGTTCCCCTGATGGCTGTTGAGATTCCTCAGGCCGCCGGGGAATTTGCGATTGTCTTTTCTGTGAGCGAACAGGAAGTCATTCCCGTTGTGATTCTGGGGATTCAGAACGAGCAGAACCTGTTTCTGGACGAGGATGGTCAGTGGCGATCAAAGTACATTCCGGCATTCATTCGCCGCTATCCCTTTGTCTTTTCATCCACTGCAGATAACAAAACCCTCACGCTCTGCATCGATGAGAAGCATGCGGGGGTGAATAGTGAAGGTCGTGGGCAACGGCTCTTTGATGACGAAAGCAAACCGACAGCCTTTACTCAGGGTGTCCTCAAATTCCTTGAGAACTATCAGCAGGAATATGAACGGACAAAGGTGCTTGGGAAACATCTGCAGGAGAACGATCTGCTCGAGCCGACCCAGGTGGAAGTTGCGTTTCCGACCGGCAGTAAATTCAAGCTGGCCGGGTTCCACGTCGTATCCCGGGAAAAGCTGAAGAAGCTGTCCGGTGAGACGCTTTCAGCGCTGGCAGGCAGCAACGAGCTGGAGCTGATTTACATGCATCTGTCTTCGCTGCGAAATCTTGAGCAGGTCAAGAATCATCTTGCCGGCTCATTTGCCGGTGCAGAAACAACTGCTGGTGGCGATGCTGCCGATGGTGGTGAAGCCGCCGACGAGTGAACAGACGTACGTCGTACACGCAACTGCGGGGACGTTGTTCCCTGAAAGCGCAGGCGACAAGCAACAGCGAACATCGGTTTCGTCAGCGGGTCGCTGGTTTCCTGCCAGCGGCCCTTTTTTTTTGAACGGAAATCCGGCCAGCATGACGTTGGGAGGAGGCTGTGCCTTCTGCTGACAGCTTTCGCGGCAGCTACAGCGCTGCCATGAGTATTCGTTTCTGACCAACGGGCGGTCTCCGAGTGTTTCACGTTGATCAATCCTGCTGGATAAAGGCTGAGCGATGCGTTTGTTTCCCCTGATCCTGCTGGCGTTTGCCAGTTTTCTCAACGCGGGTGATCACTGGCCACGGTTTCGCGGAGATCAGGGTCTGGGAACGGGAGACGATCATCCGCAATTGTCGCTGCAGTGGTCGCCGACTGAAAATGTGGAATGGAAGACAACGGTTCCGGGGTGGGGCTGGTCCAGTCCGGTTGTCTGGGGTGATCGAGTCTTCCTGACCACCGTGGTACCTGATGAGCCGGGGCAGAAGCCGTCTGGCGGACTCTATCTGGGGCAGGGTGTGCGGGAGCCGGCTGCAGGCGAGCACCACTGGCTGGTGTGCTGTTTTGAATTGAGCAGTGGAGTCCTGCTCTGGCAACACGAAGCTCATCGCGGTCGCCCCGCAGTGCCGCGACATCCCAAAAGCACGTACGCTGCGGAAACGGCGGCGACGGACGGCGAGCGTCTGTATGTGGTATTCGGCGATCTGGGGCTGTTCTGCTATTCACTGGCGGGCGAGTTGCTCTGGAAGCACGACATTGAGCCGATGAAGACGTTCCTGGATTATGGTGCTGCGGCGTCCCCTGTGGTGCATGATGGGCAGGTGTTCGTGGTTTATGACAACCTTGTGCAATCGTGGATTTCAGCCTTCGACGCCGCGACTGGAGAACTGAACTGGCGGCAGGATCGAGACGAGTCGCATTCATGGGCAACGCCGCTGGTCTGGGAGAATGAGCAGCGGACTGAACTGGTGGTTCCGGGGCGAATTCGCAACCGCAGCTACTCCCTGGACGGCAAGCTGCTCTGGGAGTTTGACGGACGGATGTCCAGTCTGGTCATTCCATCGCCCTTTGCCGCGCATGGGCTCTGCTATATTGCCTCCGGTTACGTGGGCGACAGTCACCGCCCGGTGTTTGCAATTCGCCCCGGTGCTTCAGGCCAGCTGGCGGAGTCGGACAGCTATTCCGGGAATCCTCATATTGCCTGGTATCAGCCAACAGCATCGTCGTACAACCCATCGCAGATTGTCTGCGGTGGGTACCTGTATACGTTGTATGATCGTGGTTTTCTGACCTGTCACAATGCGCTGACGGGGGAACAGGTCTATGACAAGCAGCGGTTTGCGCCTCAGGGCACCTTCACTTCTTCCCCGTGGGCTTACAACGGTCATTTGTTCTGCCTGAGTGAAGAGGGACGCACATACGTCGTGCCCACGGGCCCTGAGTTTCAGGTGAGTCATACGTGTGAACTGAATGAGTTGTGTCTGGCATCGCCCGCCATTGTCGGCAG
>JALRDR010000277.1 GCA_023262145.1 Planctomycetaceae bacterium
GTTTATTCATGCTTCGAGCACTGCAAGGCCGAGACCGGTCTTTCCGAATTGGTTGCCGTTATAAACCATGTATCGTTGGCCCCCGAAGTCGAAGATAAAAGCATATTCCACCATCTGACTGTCCCAACCCTCCGTTGAAACCGTGATCCCAACCTCATCGTCCAGACGCTGAAACTGAAGTCCATCGACTGACTCCGCGTACCCAATTCGATAATCCTCTCCTCTGCTGCAGTACCATAGACGGAAAAGCCCATCTTCACGAATTAGCATTGGCTTTGAGATGACGTACTCTTCCGAATCCTTGTAACCGATAACGATTCGCCCAGGGCGACTCCACGACATCCCGTCTGTGGAAACAGCCAACTTGATATTATAACAAGGTCGGTTCTTGCCCGGGACCGGATCCCAGCGGTCGAACGAGGTGTAGTACATGTACCACTGATCACTGCTGCGGAAGACGCAGCAGGATCCTGTCCCAAATGGCTCCCCATCTGTTCGATCAAGTATTGGAACACGACTAACTCGACTGAAACTAAGCCCGTTATCTTTTGACCTCGCCAATCCGGTGAAATTCATGAAGCGATTTTTCCCACCGGCCACCCAGCCCACGTAGTACATTAAAAGGTCACCATCAGCTTCGATCAGCCAGGGATACGAGACACCACTTTCATCAAAGGTTCCCAGTTCACCGAGTTCCATCACAGGTTCCCGGGAAACAGCGAGGATCTGAAATTCTTCACCGCGCAGAGTCGCACGAACGATTCCCACGCGTGACTGATTTTGGCTGTCTCTACCGGAGACGTATAACCAGATTTCATCCTCTATCACCCGCACAAAAGTCGGCCCCACATATGTGGCCATCCAGCATACCTTGGCGTCAGGCAAGATGATTTGGCCAAGCTTTTTCCATTTCATTGCACTTCGTGCCTCCGATACAGCAGCCGTGCAGGCTCAGTTCCCACTACGCTGTGATCCGGAAATACCGCGTTCACCACAGCGTTCGCCCCCACTACACAATTCAGGCCGAGTGAAGCCCCCTGAATCAGGGCCGCACCAACCCCAATCCATGAACCACGTCCCACCCGGAGTGCAGTGCCTCGCTTGTTCGGTTGCTGCATGATCGGAACATAGGGATGGCTGAAAGTATGATTGTTGTCACCAATAAAAACTCGCTCTGACAAAACCACATTGGAGCCGAATTCGATGGAACTGGTACATGACATCAGCAAAAATCTGCCGATCTGGTTCTCCTCCCCAATCACAATTCGGGAATTGAACTGATAATCATCCCTGCGGAAATCCTGCCTGAAACGTTGATCGATGTATTGCATCAGATCCGTGGTGTCCTCGTAGGCATGAATGTATGCACCTTCTCGAATGCTTGTTCGATCACCGATGCAGATTCGCTGCGGATTGAGGACACGGAATGGTGGCCGGATTTTTGCCCCTTCCCCGAAATAAGCGAACATTCGCTTTTCATCGGTGGTCAGAGGCGTGTCCTTTTCGATCAACACACTCATAGATTGACCTTCTCGTCCACGATATACAACGGACGTTTCCGTGATTCAGCAAAGATCTTCTCAAGGTATATCCCCATAATCCCAAGCAGGAAAATGGTGATCCCTGTACTAAAAAGAACCATCACAGCCAGACTCGCCCATCCCGGATAGTGATCCTCCTGAAACAACCGGTTGTAGATCACGACTGCCGCAAACCCGAAGGAAGCCAGTGAAATAAGAAAACCTGCGTAAATCCCAAGTCTGAGCAGAAATGCTGAATAAACGACCAGTCCCTCAATCGCCAGTTTCACCCGCATTACGAAGGTATAGGAACTCTTTCCTTGTGTTCTTTCGAGGTGAGTCACCTCCACCCCTTCAAAAGTAAATCCTACATCCCTGATGAGCGGTGCGATGTGCCGGGAAAACTCGCGATACTGCACAAGCGAATCACGTACTTTTCGCTTCATCAGGCAGAAACTCAGGTTAACAGTGCGTTCTCTTGCCCCTGACAGGAAGTCAAAAAGCTGAAAATAAACTCTGCGGAGGCACGTTCTGACGAAGGAGTCCCGTCCTCGGAATCTTGAGTATCCATACGCGATGTCTGCTCCGCAAATTACCTTCCGCAGTAACAACGGCACATCTTCTGGACGGTCCTGCAGATCACAGTCCATCACCGCTACAAAGTCGCCGCTAGCATAATCCAGACCAGCAGTGACAGCGTAATGCTGACCAAAATTGCGAGAGAACAGAATACCCTTTAATTTTGGATCAGCACTGGCAAGTTCGCAAATCGCAGTCCACGCACCGTCTGGACTGCGGTCGTTCACGAGGATGATTTCATAGTCCGCGGGGAACTCCTGAAGAGTGCTACGCAGGCGGTCTACCAGTTCAGCTAAGCAGTTGCGACAGCCGTACACAGGAACCACCACCGAGACAACAGGAAGTTCGGGATTAATCACCATTCGCACCCCCAAGATCCTGCGCATCCGCCACTTGACTTGTGCCTGCAAGTTTGTTGATTGCAAACAACAACATCCACCGTCCCTCAAAACTGAGCCAGTCATCCGCAGCATGAGGATCGATGATCTCCACACCATGAGGCATGCTGGCATTGAAATACACTACATCACCTACATCTGAAATCTCATCTGTCCAGATTCGCTCGCCTGAATCCATCTGAACAAATGCCCCTCCCTCGTGAAAATCGACGCCTTTTCTCGACAGCGTCAAAGTGGGCACTGTCAATTGATGGAAGTCCACAGGGTCGCGGTGGAGATTCATCCCGCCGATTCCCCTGGGATAGAACTGAAATGCCAGACGCATGACGCAACCGTCCTCACCGTCCCTCCCGTGGAAGCGATCCGGTCCGTTGCCGCTGATCAGGTTTTTTGCCCGGAACACCGGCCTCGCGAGTTCAAACAGGCTGAATAGATCTTCATTCCACGGATAAAAAACGAACTGATGAAAGCAGGCCTTCACGTACGATCGCTCGTCCCAGCGATTAATCCGATGAAAATTTCCTGTCCCTCGCTCAATCGGCTGATAATTCGGCAGCGAACTGCGACCAACACACTTCAGATACTCGACAAATGACGAACACTGGGCCTGAGTAAACACCTTTTTGACAACATAGACCGCTCCATCCTGAATGTCAGATCTTACCTTTGCCGCAAAACTGGCGTTCTCGAAGAG
The DNA here is from genome assembly GCA_023262145.1 of Planctomycetaceae bacterium. Classification (GTDB taxonomy): domain Bacteria; phylum Planctomycetota; class Planctomycetia; order Planctomycetales; family Planctomycetaceae; genus SXXK01. Next base: position 3,192 of record JALRDR010000277.1, read on the forward strand.
TTGCTGATGATCGTCAAGGTATTCAATCTTCCCCTGCAGTTTCATTGTTCACTTTCTATACACGACAATTCAGCGTTGCCGCATCTCAAACAATAGTTCTATGTGACAGGTTCACATTCACTTCACGGATCCGAATCCAAGCGCACCATGTCGCCGCAACTTGCACAGCGCCACCCGTAACCACGTTCAGCATCTTTCGATTTGAGAACTATCGCACCATTCCGGCTCACATCAGTAAGGAGAATTACTAGAGACACAGATATTCCACAAATGATGCATTGTCTTCAGTGACCGTGACTTTCCAAATCCCGATTCTCCATCGCTCCGCTTTACAGGTTTTCTGCAATCTGCTCCACAACCCGCTGCTGCTCCGCCTTGCTCAGATCAAAAAACATCGGTAATCGCAGCAGACGGACGCTGATCTGGTCTGTGTTTGGCATCTCATCGCCACTTGCATACTGACTGCCTGCCGGTGAACTATGCAACGGCACGTAATGAAAAAACGCATGGATCTGCTGTGCTCGGAGTCGTTCCAGCATCGTGTCCCTGATCGCACTGCTGCCCATCAGTACGTAAAACATGTGATAATTGCTGACACAATCCGCAGGAATCTGAGGCAATCCAATCACTCCGGATTCTGCAAGCGACTGCAACCCTGCGGCGTAGCGACTGTAAATTGCCCCCCGCCGCTCTGAAATCCGATCAATTTCTTCGAGTTGACCATACAGAAACGCACTGCAGATCTCACTGGGCACATACGATGACCCCACATCCACCCACGTGTACTTGTCCACTTCGCCGCGAAAGAAACGCTGCCTGTTCGTCCCCTTGTCGCGAATGATTTCCGCCCGCTGCACCAGTGCCGGATCATTAATACACAATGCACCGCCTTCACCGCAGATGTAATTCTTCGTCTCGTGAAAACTGTAGCAGCCGAGATGCCCAATCGATCCCAGGGCACGCCCCTTGTACCACGAATTCACACCCTGAGCAGCATCCTCCACGACCTTCAGGCCGTGTCGAGCCGCAATCTCCATAATTGTGTCCATCTCGCACGACACGCCCGCGTAATGCACAACGCAGATTGCCTTCGTCCGTGGAGTAATCGCTGCCTCAATCAGCTGTTCATCAATATTCAGCGTATCCGACCGAATATCGACAAATACAGGACGCCCACCCATCCGCACAAACGCCGAGGCCGTCGAAACAAACGTATACGAGGGCATGATCACTTCATCGCCCGGTCCAACCTCACACAGTTGCGCCGCCATCTCCAATGCGGCAGTGCAGGACGGCGTGAGCAGCACTTTGGGGATCGAAAACCGATCCTGCAGCAGCTCCGCGCACTTCTTTGTGAAATGGCCGTCACCGCTCAGATTGCCGTAAGTGACCGCCTGAGCAATGTAGAACAGCTCTTTGCCAGCGATGAATGGCTTGTTGAAAGGGATCTTTGTCATCAGAGTTCGAATGTATTGTCTGCAGACTGCCCTTGAGCAACCAACGTCGGGGGTTCAGGGGCCGGGATTAGGAATCTCAACGCCCGGTTGTTCTCCAACAACTGTTTTTCAGCACCGTCGGTGAAAATATCGACCGTCCATCCCACGACACACAGGCTTAGAGCAAAACTGACGGTCGCCGGGGTTCGCTCGGTCGTACGAAGTGTAGCGAATGTGCTGATTATTTGACCTGAGTAATCCAG
>JALRDR010000297.1 GCA_023262145.1 Planctomycetaceae bacterium
GGGATCCTGCGGGACGCGGGGGCAAATCTGATTCTCTCGGTTCGCAGTGAGGCTCGCGCTGAATCGGTGCAGAAGCTGTTTCCGGATGTCCCGGTGCTGATCTGTGATTTTGAGCATCAGGATCAGATCGATCTGCTGGCGAAGCGAGTGGGAGAGCTGACAGCGGTGCTGCACGGTGTGGTGCATTCGATTGCCTTCGCGGATTATTCCGCAGGCTGGTTGCCCTTCCACGAAACGCCTCGAGCTGCATTTCTGCAGGCGGTGGATATTTCCTGCTTCTCGCTGGTGGCGTTGTCTCGTGCGGTGCAGTCACTGCTTGATCCGGAAACTGGCAGCGTGGTGACAATTTCGATTTCGACGACACGAATGGCGGCGGAGAACTACGGGTATATGGCTCCCGTGAAGGCGGCTCTGGATTCGTCGCTGTGTTTTCTGGCCAAGTCGTTTTCAAAGTTTTCTGCGGTGCGATTCAACGCAGTCTGCCCCGGACTGCTCAAGACATCTGCTTCTGCTGGCATTCCTGGATATGTGGACAGTTATCTGTTTGCAGAGAAAGCGACATTGCGGAAGGCGGCCGTCAGAACAGATGAAGTGGCATCGACGGTCGCATTTCTGCTCAGTCCACGTTCTTCGGGGATCAATTCCCAGGGGATCGTCATCGATGCGGGCATGGGAACGAATTACTTTGACAATGAATTGATCAGTCCGGAAAAAGACGCAGCCGGACAATAACTTTCCCGCGACAGGGATTGAATTTCCGATTTGCCGTCAGAGCCGCGGGATTCATGGCAACTCCCGGCTTCGGGCTAATAATGAAGCCGGACATCTCGTATAGTCAGGAAGCGGATGTCGTCCTGCTGCGAAGTCTGAGTACTGTTCGGAAGGTCTGGCCACTGTAAGCGGCATGACTTCCTGAAACGTGCGAATCAATCACTGTCCGGGCGTGCGTAAACTCGCCGACGCCCCGGAGTCAGAATTCATGAGAGCAAAACGACTGCAATCGGCCGCATGGCTTACCGTTACAGAAAGACGCAGCGGGATGTCCCGGTTTGCGCTCATCACCGGTAGTCTGCTCTGGGTTGCTGTCTTCGGTGTGCTGTTTGTCCGTTTGAAAGAGGCGTCTCAAAATCCTGACAAACTGCCTGCCGGTGGTGTTCCATCGGCAGCTGTGCCGGACCCGAATCACGACAGCGAAGCTGTTACGATCTCAGGAACCGATGACATCACCACCGAGCCTGTGGTCGCATCCACACGCACGATCAGAATTGGGTTCCCCACGCGGCAGATTCCGCAGTTTGAACTGCAGGAATGTCTGGGCGGAACAATCACGCGAGAGACGATGTTGGGGAAACGATGGCTGGCAAATTTCGTGTTCACCCGTTGTGCTGGTCCCTGCCCATTGATGACACGGGATATTTCCGAGCTGCACCGTCAGGTGGCCGACGCGAATCCTGACTTTCAATTCGTCACGTTTTCTGTTGATCCTGACCACGATACTCCAGAAGTGCTGAAGAAGTACGCTGAGACATTTCAGGCGGATCATGACCGCTGGAAGTTTGTCACAGGTGCAGAAGAGTCAATGCACGATCTGATTCGCCGCGCCTTTGCTTTGTATGTGGCACCGAACCTTGGTGAGAACCGCAGACCCGGTTTTGAAGTGGCTCACAGCAACCGTGCCGTACTGGTCAACGAAGAGGGAATACCGGTTGCAACTTATCTCATGACCGTTCCTGAGGACGTCGTGAAGCTGCGACGAGTTATTGATGGACGGGACGAGTTTCCGGAAGCAGGGCCGCTTCTGACAGAGGAGGCAACCGGCCAGAATCCGCCAATTCAATTCAACCTGCTGCCCGCGACGGGTGACGAGGAATCCGAAGCTGAAGCACAGCCCGCAGTCCCTGAATCAGCAAACGCAGACGGTCAGAACGCCGATTCCGAGCCGGACTCGGTTCCGGACAAGCAGGAATCGGATGCTGCGGATTTGCCATCCAGGGAGCCTGAAAGCGGTTTCAGGACACAGCAGATGCGGAGATCGTTGCCTGCGCAGCGTTATCGGCTTGCCGTCTTGAGTGATGAATCGGCAGGCGAGGTGTCGGGTTCACAGGCAGCGGCTGAGGCCATCTCCGCTGGCGAGGGGGCTCAGACTGCAGAGGCTGATCATGCTGCGGGGACCGCCGACGCCCAGTCCGAGGCTGACTCGTCTGCTGCAGCGAGCACCGCATCTGAGGTCGGAACTGGGTCTGCTGAATCCGGGGCTGCTGCGGACAATCATACCGGGGCTGTTTCAGCGACTGAGACGCGTGCAGATCGGAATCGGAAGATTGATCAGACTTTGCCGGACTGGGTGAGTGTGTTGCCTGCATTGAATGCGTTTCTGAACAGCTGTTGTATTGTGTTATTGACGCTGGGGCTCCTTGCAATCCGCCGATCGGAAAAGCGAAGTCATCAGAAGCTGATGATTTCTGCATTTGCAGTTTCTGTGTTGTTTCTGATCAGTTATCTGACTTATCACGAAGTATTGTACCGTTACACGGGAGAGCGGGGCCGATCATTTGTCGGATCTTCGCTGGCGACCTGGTTGTATTACGCGATCCTGATCCCGCATGTAATTCTTGCTGCTGCGGTGCCGGTTCTGGCCTTGCGAGTATTCTGGCTTGCCTGGAAGCAGCGCTGGGAAAAGCACCGTCAACTGGCTCGGATTACCTTTCCGATCTGGATGTTTGTGTCGATAACGGGTGTACTGATCTACGTGATGTTGTACCACTGGCCGTGGAGCACAATTGCTCCTGCAGTTGGCCCGGAAGCATCTGCACTGCGAGTTCATCTGGATTTGCAAAGGCAGATTCAGGCAGGTCAGCAGACTTTGCAGGCTTGAAGAGGGGGATTGAGTGATGACAGGACGAATGCGAAGCATTACTGCCGCAGTGTTATTCTGCGTGGTGCTGGGGGTTGCTGAGGTGGCGTGGGCGTGTCCCGGCTGCAAATCGGCAAACGAATCGGACGATCGACGTCCGCGGGCCTATATGGCCAGCATTCTGTTCATGTTAGCGATGCCAGCAACGGTGTTCGCGGGATTCGGCGTCGCATTCTGGCGGGCATCAAGACGCAACCCGATGGATGCTGGTGCAATGGAAGAGTATCTGCGGCAGCGTGCGGCTGAGCAACTGGCGGCTCAGCAGAATCGTCCTGTTGAAGAGTAGGTTGCCGAGACACACATCGAGGCCAGGAAAAGGCAGGGAAGCGGACTTACTGCTTGCAACATTGTCAGAAATGTTCATAATCCCGCCGTCGAAGGTCGAAAACGGAATTCAGACCTTCACCGGGCGATTAACTCAGTCGGCTAGAGTGCATCCCTTACAAGGATGAAGTCGGGGGTTCGAGTCCCTCATCGCCCATTCGGAAACATCACATTCCGACGA
>JALRDR010000320.1 GCA_023262145.1 Planctomycetaceae bacterium
CTGGCATCGATTGGTGCTGGTGGTACAATCTCTGGCAATATTGCCTGTGTGCTTTGAGCACTTATACCAACTTCGCGTTTGACTGCGTAGCCCAGTGCCTGTGCTGTTTCGTTTGCTTCGTAGTAGAAGCCTTCGAGCGACTCAACTTTTTCTAGTGCGTTCTCGATCTTGCCAAGATTAGTCTTGAGGCGATCATCCGAGTAGTACGCTGTGATGTTTCCGGTCGTCTGGTGCTGATTCACAGATTCGGTGCAGAGAAGATCGGGGACGCGCTTCCGGAACTGATTCGTGCGGTGCGCGCTGCGAACCAGAGTGTGATCTGGGTATGCGATCCGATGCATGGGAATACTCGCGGGACCAGTTTAGGGGTCAAGACGAGAGCATTTGACGATATCGTGTCGGAGATATTCAGCGCGTTCAGGATTCATCGTGAGGCTGGTTCGCGGTTGTCGGGCATTCACCTTGAGCTGACTGGTGACGATGTAACGGAATGCACCGGTGGCCCGGGCGATCTTTCCGAGCAGGATCTTGGGCGGGACTATCGCAGCACAGTGGATCCGCGGCTGAATTATGAGCAGTCGATGGAAATCGCATTTCTGCTCTCGGAGCGACTGAGAGACCAGGACGTCAGCGACCGCAGTCGGGCCTGAGGCGCGCTGGAGTTTCAGGATTCGCGTGGCTGAATATTGCGGTAGCTGAGATCGAGAATCTCCACGGGATGCAGGACCGGAATATTTTTCCCGGCCCTGCGGAGTTGTGCCTGCAACTGCAGGGAACAACCGGCATTGGCGGAGGCAATTAAATCCGGAGATTCAGCAAGCAGGTGATCTGTCTTACGTTTGCCAAGCCGGTCAGCCATTTCGGGCTGAGTAAGGTTGTAGGTACCAGCGGCACCACAGCAGAGTTCCGGCTCATCAACACGAGTCAGTTTCAAGCCTGGAATCAGATTGAGAAGATCCCGAGGCTGCTGCCGGATTCTTTGGGCGTGCTGCAGGTGGCAGGCGTCCTGGTAGGCGACCTTGAGATTCAGCGTTCCGGATGGCTGGACCGGTCCAAGGTCGGCAAGAAACTCATGCACGTCCCGGATACGGGAACAGAGATTGCGAATTTGCTGGTTCTGGCTTTCTGTTGAGCCGTGCAGTTCATCGATGATGTGGGAGTAGTCTTTCAGCATTGAACCACATCCGGCGACATTGACGATCACTGCGTCGATGCGTTCATCTGCAAAACTCTCACAGTTTTGCAGCATCAGATTGAGGAGCGGTCCGGAGCCTCCGGAATGATAGTGAATCGCTCCACAACAGGACTGGTTGCTCGGAATCAGAACATCGCAACCGTTCTGCTGCAGAACTCGAGCAGTTGCCCAGTGCACGTGGCGGAACATGGCGTCCGCAACGCAGCCCAGAAACAGCGCTACGGTGGCTCGTCTTGTTCCCACAGCCGGGAGGAAATTCGGAAGTGGTGGTCCGGCAGGCTGCAGGACAGGCAGCTGATCATGCATCCGTTGAAGATGCACAGGCAGCAGACGGGTCAGGCCTAGCGAGCGAGCAAGGCGGTCGAGCCCCAGTCGCTGCATCAGCCGTGCGGGCATGAGCGTAATTGCCAGTCGTTTGCGATAGGGGAAGAGTCCGTAGAGGATGAACTTACGGAACCATGCAGGAGGCCCGGAGTCTGAAGCATTCGCAGCCGCGGGAATGTTCTGCATATCCACGCGAAATGGCTCCAGGATTCTGCCGTATTGTACCCCACTGGGGCAGGCAGTTTCGCAGCTTCGACAGTCGAGACACAGATCCAGGTGCTTTCTGGCAGATTCGGTGAGTTCAAGCCGACCGTCGACAATTGCTCGCATGAGGTAGATTCTGCCCCGCGGTCCATCATTCTCATTGCCGGTTTCGGCATATGTCGGGCAGGCAGCCGTGCAGAGTCCGCAATGGACGCAATCCAGAAAATGCTCATAAGGGATCTGTTGTCCCGGTCGAGCAGTGAGCGAGTTTTCAGTACCTGGGCCAGGCGAATTCAATGGATTTTTCCTGCAGGAGTCCGGTGGGGGGTCAGGAATTCGGATTGGGCATAGTTGACGAACCGAGCACTGTCTGTAGCTGCGAGACAATTTGCTGAACGGAATCCGGCAGCATTTGTGGCAAGTCAGCATTTCCAAGAATCAGCTTCAGACTTCCATTGCAGGAAGCGGCTGCCGCCTGCATGAGAGTCAGGGCTTGTGTGCGTGTGGACGCGGTACTGTCTGTGATCGGCTGCACCCAGAGGCGGCCATTTCCCGCTCGGCCGTAGATTTTGCAGTCGCATTCCAGCAACTGGAAGGTGACTGTGGCGATCATCGATGGCAGGATTCGCAGTTCCACCAGCCAATCAGGATTTTCCGAGGGCGTGCCACTGGCTGCCTTGCATGCGGTTCTGCACCACAATCGGAGGGATTCCTGGTCCGGAAGGATAACAGCGGCTGAACCGCACTCGCGTAGTTCCGCGGCAGCTGTTTCTGCCTGCCAGCGACAGACACGCTCCGGCCCCGAGAATCCAAGGACAAGGAAAATCCGTGGATGAGTTGCTGCATGAGCGTCAGAACCGAGAGCGTCAGCCAGGCCCGGCACTGCGTGAAAAGACTTACGGGTTTCCGTACACAGGAGGTCCATGAGTACGGGTGTTGTTTGTGAAGTGTTGAGCCGGCTCAGCGTCGCTTCCAGTTCGGCTGCAGAGGCAAAGCTGGCGCAGACAAGACAGGAACATGCTGAGACGGGGACAACTTTCAGAGTGGTGGAGATCAGCTGTCCGAATTTTTTTTCTGATCCCACGAGCATTCTGCAGATGTCATAGCCAGCGACATTCTTGACGACCTTGCCACCGCCGTGAAATCGACGGCCATGGCCGTCAACTGCTTCCACACCGATGACATAGTCGCGAAGTGTACCGCAGCCAAATTCGCGGGGCCCGCAGAGATCTGAGTAGATCATCTGGTCCAGCTGGATGGAGTCGTCAGCAACATCGATCGGCAACTGCTGACCTTCCCCAGCCAGAATATGCTGCAGTTCCCCGTAGGTCAGGTCAGTTTCCACAGTAATTGTCATGTCTCGAGCAGGATACTCGAGGACTTTAGCGGGAAGACTCTGAGGGCCTGGATCCTGACTCATAAATACTCCGAGGGGCGGTCTAACAAGGCAGTTCTTTTCGGTGAACTTTGTTCGCCCACACTAATCAGGAGTGTACGAGGAAGTCTTTTCGGGATGAAGTGGAGACGGTTGTACCATTCTCGAGGCGCATAAAAAACCTCTGCCAGAATCGCTGAGCAAACCCTGTTGACGCCCAATTCACAGAAATAAAGTGGGCACCCGACGCCCGGGTCATGTGATCCGAACATAGTC
>JALRDR010000350.1 GCA_023262145.1 Planctomycetaceae bacterium
AGAGCAATTCGGACAGTTCCACGACGACGGGTTACTGGCAGTACGATCATCCGTTACCGGGCGGCTGGGCATCGATCAATGCGTATCGCGCCACAGGTAAGATCACTGTCAGCACGGAGTCTGTTTATACTTTTGTGCTGACGGGGGCAGACGGTGGTCAGCTGAAGATCGGCGGCAACCTTGTTCTGCAGGATGGTTATGGTCAGCAGAACGACACGCGCGGAACCATTACGCTGGCTGCCGGCAGCCATACCTTTGAATGGCTTGGTTATTCTGCTCGGGCTGTCAGTGGTGCGGAACTTTCGGTTGCCGTCGGTGATGTCAGCACAGCGGTCAGTGAGGCGAACGGGTGGCGCGTGCTGGGGGCTGCAAATCCTCACAGCGAGATTGCCCTTGACGGCGTGATCAACGTCGATGTGTATCATCCGGACGTTGCGGAACTGGCGACTGTGATCGCAGGAAATCGCATCGGAACCAGCGTTGACGGCCAGACAGCGATTCCAAACGCGACGGGCGTTGCAATTTATGCCGACGGGGTTACGGTCGGCGGAAGCACAGCGGCTGCAAGGAATATTATCGCTGGCAACGTGAACTATGGAGTCATCTTCGGCGACACCGGGATTCTGAGCAATAGTGGCAATTCGCTCTCTGGCAACTATATCGGCGTGGCAGCAGACGGAACGTCAGCTCTGCCGAATGGCACCAGCACCAATGCATCCGGGGTAATTATCGGAGCGGACAATGTGCAGGTGGGCGGGGCTGGTGGATTCAGTGGACTCACTGGTGCCGGTAATCTGATCAGTGGCAGCAGGTCATACGGGATTGAATTGCTCACAACTGCGTCCGGCAATGTGATTCAGGGCAACTACATCGGCACGACCAGGACGGGGAACGCTGCCCTTGCGAATGTCGCAGAGGGGATTGCGGTCTTTGGAGACGACAATCAGATTGGTGGTTCCGCCAGCGGCACGGGGAATCTGATTTCGGGCAATACGCTCAGCGGAGTGCTCATCAGCGGGGGAATTGGCAATTCGCTGCTTGGTAATCGAATTGGAACGAACGCTGCCGGCACCGCTGCGTTGCCGAACGGCAAGTACGGTGTACTTGTGAATTCCGGGGCCAGCGACACGAGTATCGGCAGTGGTGTCTCCGGTACCAGAAACCTGATCAGCGGACATTCGCTCAGCGGTGTGATGTTCGATGCAGCGGGCACGGGCAATCTGGTTCAGGGCAATTATATCGGAACGGCGGCATCGGGTGCGGTGGCTCTGCCGAACGCCACGGACACAAATGAGAACTCCGCGGGTGTGATGATTTATGACGCTGGCGAGAGCGAGGTGATTGTCGGGACCGATGGCGACGGGACTCGCGATACCAGCGAAGGCAACCTGATCAGCGGTAACCGCCAGTCCGGGGTGCTGATTGTGGGTGGTTCTGCTGCTGCCGGTGGGCATACGGTTGCCGGTAATTCCATCGGTGTGAATGCGGGACTGAATGCCGCACTGCCCAACCGTGGTCACGGTGTCACGATCGTCAACAGCAATGGCAACCTGATTGGCAGCAACGGCGATGGCGTGAGTGATGCAGCCGAAGCGAATCAGATTGCCGGCAACAGAAACCCGTCAGCCGGGAGTGAATCGGAGTACTCCAGCGGTGTGCTGGTGATTGATAACACTTCCGACGACAGCAATCTGACCGAGGGTAACATCATCGCCGGCAATGCCATTGGCACGGATCGGCTTGGCGAAAAGCCACTGCCGAACCAGGGCAACGGGATCACAGTGATTTCGGCGAAGGGAACTCAGATTGGGGGCAGTGGCGTTCCCAACCTGTTGCGGTTCAATGCACTGGCTGGTGTGCGGATTACCGGGACCACGGATCAGGGCGAGCAGTCAGACCTGCGGACAAGTCTGCTGGCCAATAGTTTCCAGGCGAATGACGGCCTGCCGGTGGATCTGGGCGATTCCGGTCAGAATCTGAACTCCAGCTCGGACAGTGTTCTGGACTTCCCTGTGTTCACATCAGCGGCAATTACAGACGGCGTGATGACTCTGGAGGGGTTTGCTGAGTCGGGGCTGACATTTGACCTGTATCTGAATGCAGGTCAGGTGGGTCAGGAATTCGGAGACGGAGTGGTCTGGCTTGCGCGATTCACTGAAGGTTCGAATGATGACCAGGATGACACAACGGGAGCCTATGGGCCGGAAGTGCGCGGCGTAACGGTTTCCACGAGTACGCTCACGCGGAACAAGTTCAGTTTCCAGTTTGCGTTGCCAGCTGGTGTGAACAACGGCGTGCAGATGACCGGCATTGCATCCAGCGGTGGAGTTTCTGAGTTCAGTTCACTGATTCTGGCCGGGGAGCAGGGCAGTGCGGTTGCACCGGAAATTACTCTGGAAAACAGCTCAGATCCGGTACTGATCAATGAACTGGTCACGATGTCCGTCGACGGCAGTTTTTATGACCCGGATTCGACCAGCTGGACGGCCACGGTTGATTACGGCGACGGCGATGGGGCGATACCGCTGGCACTGTCTGCAGCGCGAACATTTACGCTGCAGCACATCTACGATACTCCGGGCAGCTACACTGTGACCGTGCAGATTGTGGATGCCGGTCTGGCGGCAGGGACAGCAGAATTCGATGTGACGGTGGCCAATGTGGTACCGGACGTGGACTTCAGCAGTTTTGATTTCACAACGTCGGCCAGCGAAGGTGGAACCGTTTCGCTGAGTGGCAGTTTTGTCGACGGGGCGAATGCTCACGTGGTGGAAATCACCTGGGGTGATTCAGAGACCAGTACAATAAATCTGGATCCAGGTACGCTCAGCTTTACAGCATCGCACGCTTACGCAGACGATACGAACTCTGCCGGAGCTACCACAGCGTCCGATATTTACGCAGTTGAGGTGACAATCCGGGATGCAGCGGAAAGCACCGGGACTGACAGCCCTGAAGGAATGTTCCTGACGGAAATCAGCAATGTGCGGCCGACGCTGGACAGCCTGCTCTTCAACGGATCGGAACTGGCAGCGAACGAAGAATTGCAGCTGAACGAAGGGGCGACTCTGGCTCTGACGGGCGGCTTCACCGATCCCGGTACAAGTGATGTGCATACAGTGCGCATCGACTGGGGTGACGGCACGATTGCGGAATTTGATCTGACCGTGGGAGACCGCACCTTCAGTGGTGAGGGCGCTTTCAGCCATGTCTACGCCAACGATGACGAGGATGCTTACACGGTTGTTGTGGAGATGTGGGATGACGACGAACCGGCATTGCGAACGAAGCTGACTCGATCGGTTCAGGTTGTGGATGTCGCGGCCAGTTCTGTCGTGGTCGATGTGCTTCCTGCAACTATTGCTGAAGGACAGTCGGTCCAGGTTTCCGGGACCTTTGTTGATCCTGGCAGCGAGGATGCTCATCAGGTCCGTGTGATCTGGGGCGATGGCAGCCCGGATTCAATTCTGAACGTTGCCGCAGGAGTGCTCACCTATGGTGGCAGTGCGTTGTCGCACACTTATCTGAACAACCGAGTCGGGGAAGCGAATTATCCGATTACGGTTGAAGTGTCTGACCTTGCCGACGTGACTGCAGCGGGCAGCGGATCGACAACGGTCGGGGTTACGAATGTGGCTCCGGTGGCCGGGGCATTGACGGTGAAACGCATTGACGGGAGCATTGGAGCGATTGAGGAAGGTGAGCGGGTTGTTGTGACCGGCAGCTTTACCGACGTGTCGGCGGTGGATCGACATCGGGTGACCATCAGCTGGGGTGATGGCAGGACATCGAATGCCGCCGTTGATGCGATGAATCGCACTTTCACCGCAACACATCGTTATCTGGACAATTTTGCTGCGGCAGAGATCACCGCTACGGTCACTGATGGCAGGTATGTGTCAGGGACGTTTGTCGCAGACGGCGGGGTCTCCACCAGTGACGCAGTGACTCAGGAAGTCACCAACGTGGCTCCCACCCCGACGATTGCTCCGGTGGCCGGATCGACACCGACCGTGACGAAGCTGGTTGCGGAGGTGGTGGATCCGGGTCTGGATGATATTCCGGATCTGACCTATGAGTGGCAGATTGGCGATGGCCTCGGGTTTACGACGGTATCGACCAGCAGGATTCTGGAATTCAATTCCACGCTTTACAGTCAGCCACTGATTCGGCTTTATGTGTCTGACGACGACGGAGGGGATGGTCAGGATGACGTGGTCGCTGTGTTCGGTACGGATGATGCCGAGACAATCACGATCACAGATACAGGTGCGACAATCTCATCTGGCGGTGGTGGCCTCGGTGGGATTCCCGGCGGTTCGATCAACTGGGCGAATCGCATTCTGGTACTCGGGTTCGGGGGCTCCGATACACTTGATGCAACGGATCTTTCGGCCAGCTACACAGCCATTCTTGATGGCGGTCAGCTGAAGGACTTCCTGTTTGGTGGAGCGGGCGAGGATGTGTTTTATCCGAATGACGGAAACGACTATGTGTCCGGGGGCAGTGGTGACGACAGTTACTTCCTGACTCCGAACAGTACGTTGACGGTCCTTGATGTTTCCGGTGACAACGTGCTGGACTTCAGTCGCACGGAGTTTGGCGATGCGACGGGGATCGTGTTTGACCTGACTGCTGTCCGGAACACTGGCAATCTGGCGGACTTTGATGAGGCCGTGGACACGCAGCTCGTGTCCACGGCCAATGGTACTCAGCACCAGGTGGCAGCATTCGGCAACTTCACGACTCTGCTGGGAAGTAACTACGGCGACACCCTGACCATCGGCAGCAATGACAGTGTGGATGGTGGTGCTGGTGCAGACACGATCAGCCTGACCAGCAACACGAGTAATGCGGTGGTCAACGGGGGTGCGGACGACGACATCCTGCTGGTTTCAGGCACGAACATCACGGACCTGACCTTCAGCGGCGATGACGGACTGGACCTGCTGCAGAATGTGGGGGAGATCACAGGTCTGACGTTTGGTGGCGGTGCGGACGACGACATCCTGGAGAATTCCGGTTCGATTCTGGGGACTCTGAATTTCGGCGGCGACGACGGTATCGACATTCTGACGAATACCGGGACGATTGGTGATCTGATCTTCAATGGGGGTGCCGACGATGACATTTTCATCAACAACGGCAGCGTCGCGACGACTCTGGACTTCGGCGGCGACGACGATCTGTTCCTGAGCGGCGCTGGAAGTATTGGCAGTCTGACCTTCAGTGGTGACGACGGAGCGGACATCTTTGCCAATCTGGGCAGCATCACTTCGCTCACCTTTACCGGTGGCGCGGACGACGACATTTTCATCAATGTGGGGACTTCCACATCGCTGAATTTCGGTGGTGACGACGACGTTCTGCTCAGCAATGACGGCAGTGTGGGAACCATCGGTACGCTGGTGTTCAACGGCGACGATGGCATTGATGAATTCCGCAACTTTGGTGAGATCACCACGCTCACATTCAACGGTGGCGCGGATGACGATGTCTTCACCAACTATGCGGGCGGGACGCTGACTTCGTTGACCTTCGGTGGTGATGATGGTCTTGATCTGCTGCAGAACGCAGGCATCATTTCCGGGCTGACATTCAACGGTGGCGCCGATGACGACAC
>JALRDR010000525.1 GCA_023262145.1 Planctomycetaceae bacterium
CCAACCCTGCTGTTTGTCACTGGCCATCTGGCCGAAACTGCACTTCGGGAAGTTCTCTGCGAACTTGCCCCGCAGGCCGGATTCCGGTTTGAGATCGCCGTCCCTGGTGTTCAGGTTGCCGCTTTGCTGCACACGCGACTGCTGCAGAACCGCCTCCACGTTCCCGCACACGTCAGTGAAATCATCGTGCCGGGCTGGAGCCAGACTGACGTCGAACTCCTGACCGAACATTTCGGGAAACAAGTTCGCCGCGGACCGAAGGATCTTCGCGATCTGCCGGAATTCTTCGGCTGCGGCAAACGAAAACATGCAGATCTGTCCGGCTGGTCAACTCAGATCATCGCCGAACTGAATCATGCTACCCGCATGACAGATCACCAGGTTGTCCATCAGGCATTCCTGCTGCAGCAGTCCGGAGCTGACCTGATTGATATTGGCTGCGTCCCGGGAGAAAGCAGTCCGCGTGCTGGTGAAATTGCAGCCCTGCTGGTTGCCGAAGGATTTCGCGTTTCCATCGACAGCTTCGATCGCAGCGAAGTGACCGCAGCCGTACAGGCAGGCGCCGAACTGATTCTCAGCTGCAATCAGGACAATTTCAGCTGGGTTACCGAACTGCAGACCGAAGTGGTCGCGATCCCGGACCAGCCCGCTGACCTCGATTCACTGCGAAGACTGACAACTGCCCTGCAGGAATCAGGTTGTCGCTTTCGACTGGACCCCATCCTTGAGCCCATTGGCATGGGTTTTACGCGATCTCTGCAGCGTTACATCACAATACGAGATGAATATCCGGACGTCCCCATGATGATGGGTGTCGGGAATGTGACCGAACTCTCCGAAGTCGACTCCGCCGGTATCAATCTGCTGCTGGCGGCAGTCTGCGAGGAACTGGGCATTCAAAGCATCCTCACGACTCAGGTGATCAACTGGTGTCGCACTGCGGTTGCTGAATTTGATGTGGCCCGTCGCCTTGTACACCATGCCCTGCTCGCTGGTACAATCCCCAAGCATCTGACTTCAGACCTCGTCATGCTCCGCGATTCACGGCTGCATCCTGCAACTCCTGCATCACTGCAGGCGCTGGCAGCGGCAATCACCGATCGCAATTTTCGCATCTTCGCTGAAGATGGCGAACTGCATCTGCTCAATCGCGATGGCTGGTCCCGCGCGGAATCCGCATTCGCTGTCTTTGCTGCAGCCGCCGCACAGGCTCAGCAGAAGTCCCCCCGGCATCCACTGACACCCGAACACGCCTTCTATCTCGGTTATGAACTTGCTCGAGCCGAAGTCGCATTACTGCTCGGAAAACAGTATGTTCAGGACGCTCCAATGACCTTTGGACTGCTGGGAGAGTGGCGGGCATCCTCTTCCCTGCAGCAACATTCCGATCCCGCAATATCAACCACACAGGATTCCGCAGATGCTGAAATCCCGCCTGATTCACCCGCAGATCAGTGAAGTCATTGCTCGTGCCGGACACAGTTCAAAAATTCTGATCGCTGATGGAAACTACCCCGCCTCATCTGCGATTGGTCCACGAGCTGAACTGATCAGCCTGAACCTCGCTCCGGGAATGGTCTCGGTCGCTCAGGTCCTCGAAGTACTGCTCACGGCCATTCCCATCGAAGCTGTCAACACCATGGGAATGCCGGAGGATGACCCGTACCGCCTGCCCGAAGATCCACCGGTCTGGAACGACTACCGTCGGATTCTTGATGAAGCAGGAATGAATCTGGAACTGCATCCCATCTCCCGCTGGGAGTTCTACGATGCTGTCGATTCCCGCGATCATGTGCTGACAATTCAGACAGGTGATCAGGCACTGTGGGCCAACCTGCTGCTCACTGTAGGTGTCCGCAAAGCGGGAGAATAACCCGATGTCGGCAGTGGAACGCATCGAACAGCTCGACGACCCACGGCTGGACGTTTATCGAAATCTGCGCGCAACCAACGGGCTGCGAGATCAGCGACTGTTTGTTGCCGAAGGTCCGACCGTTGTGCAGCGGCTGCTCAACAGCCGCTTCAATGTCCGACATCTGCTCATCAGTGATCGCAAATATCCACGTTTTGAGCACCTGATCCCGCCGCAGGTAAAGGTCCTGCGAATGACTTCCGAACTGGCCGAGCGGCTGGTGGGATTCACTTTTCACTGTGGTGTCGTCGCCTGCGCTGAACGGCGTCCCGACGTCGATCTGCAGGAGGTTGCGGCAGCGTCCGGCCCTGTTGTCCTGGTGGCAGGTGAACACATCACTGATCCGGAAAACACCGGCGCGCTGATTCGAATTGCATCGGCATTCGGGGCAGCAGCAGCCATCTTCAGCGCAGATTCCACCGACCCGTTTTCACGACGTGTTCTGCGTGTCTCGATGGGAAACGGGCTGTTCCTGCCCGTCCTGCAGCCCGCCGATTTTCGCAGCACACTTGATCAGCTGGTCCACGAATTTGACTTCCGGATTGTCCGCACTGTCCTGACTCCGACTGCGATCCAGCTGTCACAGTATGAATTCCCCCGGCGCGCGGTACTTGTGTTCGGAAATGAATACCATGGCGTCTCGGAAAGTCTGCAGTCGCTTGCCGGAGCTGACGTGACAATCCCGATGCTCAATGGTACAGATTCCCTCAACGTTGCCGTGTCATCAGGGATCTTTCTGCATCAGTATCGCAGTCAGTGGCCCGCTGTTGCACCGGCTGCCGACTCCCCATAAGCGAAGGGCCTGATCGTTACAGGCAATCATCATGATGCAGACTCTGGACTATCTGAAAGCTCTGCTCGCATTTCCCAGTGTCAGTTCCGAATCAAATCTGGCTGTCACAGATCAGGTGGATCAGTGGCTGCAGGACCTTGGTTTTGTCACCGAACGAATTACCTGGACTGAAGCCAGCGGCGTTACCAAGTCGAATGTTGTGGGGCGGCTTGGCCCCGCCAGCGGGTGCGGACTGGCCTGGTGCGGACACACTGACGTTGTACCTGTGGACTCCTGGAGTTTTTCGCAGGCCGATCCATGGACAGCTCATGTTGCAGCCGATCGAGTTTATGGGCGCGGTGCCTGTGACATGAAGGGACCAATGGCCTGCATGCTCGCTGCAATTGCATCCGTTGATCCTGCTGCGCTGAAAAGGCCATTCTGGTTCATAGCCACAGCAGACGAAGAAGTTGGCATGCTGGGTGCTCGCAGACTGGTCAGCGATTCAGGCTTCTATCGCCAGATCGTCAGTGCAGACACCCCGATGATTATCGGTGAACCAACGGAACTGCGAGTTGTGCACGCTCACAAGGGCGGCCGCACACTGCATGTGCGTTCGCGCGGAATCGCCACACACTCCAGCACAGGTCTCGGTAAGAACTCAAATTTTGCACTGATCCCGTTTCTGCAGGAAGTACTCGCCCTGCATTCCGAAATGGAGTCTGCTCCGAAGTGGCGTGACGAACGCTTCACGCCACCCACTCCGACACTCAATCTGCTGCTGCGTGACAGCAACTCCGGAATCAACATCACATCCTGCGACTCAGGCTGCCGCATCTTTTTTCGCCCAATGCCGGGACAGGATGCCGACGCCGCGGTGCAGAGACTGCTGCAGGCCGCTGCCGATTGCGGTCTTGAAGCAGAACTGGTCTTCTCATCAGATCCGCTGGACACTGCTGCCGACTGTGAATTTGTGAGCGACCTGCATCGTCTCTCCGGAAACGCTGCACCCACAACGGCGGCATATGGCACTGATGGTGCAATCCTGACGGAACTCTCTCAGGTGGCTGTCATCGGACCTGGCAGCATTGCCCAGGCACATACCGACGACGAATGGATCGCCCTCAGCCAGCTGGACCAGGGCACGGACCTGTTCCGTCGCTGTGTCCAGCACTGGTGTACCTGAACCGCCCTGAGATGCTCCCTGTCAGTTGCGCTGCCGCTGGTAAATCTCCGCCAGAATCTCTTCCACAGTACGGAACTTACGGCCGCCTTCCACCACAGATTCGATTCGGTTGCGGGCATCCTGCGGCGAATGACCAACACTTACCAGTGCTTCATAGGCCTCACCGATCAGGTCCGCCGGACCATCATCTGCTGCAGGAACCTGGCTGGCTGCCATGAGTGCAAAGCGAGTCATCTTACGACGCAGCTTGGCGATAATTCGCTCGGCCATAGCCGGACCAATTCCCGGAAGTGTACTCAGCCCTTTCGTATCCTGCTCCTCCACAGAAACAGCGATCTCACGTACCGGGCGAACCATCGCTCTCAGAGCCTTACGGACACCAACACCATCCACCGAGCAGAAATGTTCAAAGAACGCCTGCTCAGCCTCGCTGGTGAAACCGATCATTCTGGGAATCAGCCGCCCCTGCTGCGGATTTCCTTCCAGAAACTCCATGGTCCGCAGGATGACTTCCTGATCGAGGCGGCTTTGCAGCTGTCGCCTCACCACATCCGGCACGAGTACCTCATAGTCAAAGCCGCCGATACGTACAGTTGCACTGGTTTCATTCAGTGCGACCAGCAGACCGTTGATTCGAGTGATCATTATTGATTGCCTGTAATTCTGACTGAAATCCGCAGACAACGGTCTGCAGAAGTCATTCTTCCGTGGGGACGAGAGACTGCCTGCACACAAAGTGCTTACGCCGCAAAACGCAGCGAATGAAAAAGACACAACGCGATGGCTGAAGCATCTGCCACGTCATGAGGTTCGGGTAGCTGCTGCAGTTGAAGTTCACGACAGATCGCCATCTGCATCTGTTCCTTGGGTGCTCGACCGCTCCCGGTCAGCATGCGCTTGATTCGAGTTGGTTCGTACTGCACCAGCGGCAGACTGCTTTCCGCGATTGACAACAGCAACGCACCGCGTGCCTGAGCCAGCAATAATGAAGACTTCAGGTTGCGAGGATTCGCAAACACCTTTTCCATCGCCGCCACATCCGGTTTCAGTTCTCTGATCACTTCGCGAAGACCATCAGCAAGCTCACGCAGACGCAGATGCAGTGCCGCCTTGCTGTCGGTCTCAATCACACCGCCCTCCAGCAGCACCGGACCACGAACCGTACGATGAACGACGGCGTATCCGGTGCATCTGAGCCCCGGGTCGACACCAAGGTAACGCCCGCCGGAATGGATGCGGGCGATCGCCTCCTGACTTGCCGTCATTCAGACGCTCCCTGATGATGAAATGCTGTCCAATGACGACGTATCTGACGACGCAGAGACGAGCAGAACAATGGCATCCGCTGTAATGGCCTCTCCCCTGCCCACAGGGCCAACCAACTCACCCGACTTGGCCTTGACGCTGACACAGCCGGGTTCCAGCTGCAGGATTTCTGCCAGTCGGTTGCGAATCTGCGGCTTCCACGGGCCCAT
>JALRDR010000559.1 GCA_023262145.1 Planctomycetaceae bacterium
ACCAATCACACCGCCCACCTATTGCCGATGAAAAATTAAAACGGAAAATCACGAGCTTGCTTCCTGAGAAAGCACAGCTCGCCCAACAGCTGGCCAGCGACGGTGCGCTGGCGACTTTGCTGACTTATGCAAGCGAGAAAACCGGACTATCCAACAGCACCAACAAGGGCCAGTCGACTGGAATATCAGCAGCAGTATCGATTGTGGATCAGCAGATTTCCGCAACCACCGAAGTCAGCTCCGGTGGAAAACTGCAGGCGAA
Organism: Planctomycetaceae bacterium; assembly: GCA_023262145.1. Lineage (GTDB taxonomy): Bacteria > Planctomycetota > Planctomycetia > Planctomycetales > Planctomycetaceae > SXXK01. Next base: position 263 of record JALRDR010000559.1, read on the forward strand.
GTCGGACATCGTGCTCAGCGCCAGTACTATTGATCGTCCTGAGTTCAATGCAACCTCTTCTGTGTCGAAGGGGCAGGACCCGAGCGACAAGAAGGAGTATTCAAAAAAATACGCCGGCTCGGTCGCGATCCTGCTCGGCTCATCTACACAGAACGCACACGCGATCGTTGGCAATGGGGCCTCTCTCGATGCAGTCGGGAATATAAGTGTTGTCGCGAAGAATCATCGGTTGTATGAATTTCCGCTGGAGTCAGTACCTCCTGGCCCCAGCGCTCTGATTGATGCTCTTTATGAGTTCGCCGGGACGAACTTCGGAATCGCCACTAACTGGGCAAGCAGCAAAGCGGATGCGACCTCATTCGGTCTCTCCGGCACCGTCAATCTGCTTGAATTGACCTTAACGGCTGATGCAAGAATCAGGAGCGATGCTCGGGTTAATCAATTGACTGCTACAGGCCCTGTCGGAGATGTCACAGTCTCTGCCGCCTCGTTCAGCAAATTAATTACACTTGTTGACATCATGAAGTTGACAGGCCTCAAGGATTCCGATTCTGGAAGCGGAGGCAGCGGATCTTTTGGAAGCGTTGACTACGTAAATCACACAACGGCACGCGTGGAGAGTGGTGCCAGGATTCGCGCCGCCGGAATGCGTGTCATCGCTGATTCAAGAACATGGAACTATCTGATTGGTGTAAATGCAGCGAGGTCAGGGGCTGGCAAGGGAGTCTCTGTCAACGGAATCGTCACCCTCTTTGATCTGGATGCGGTCACTCTTGCCATGATTGATGATGGCGCAATCCTTAGTCTTAGCGGAGACCTCAATGTCGCTGCCACTGATGATCTGGTCAATGTGAACGCGGCGGGTGGAGTAAGTATAGGAAAAAGTGCCGGTGTGGGTGTCACTGGAGCGGTTAATCTGATCAACCGCGATACCAGAAGTCTGATCGGTAATCAGGTCGTTGATCTCAGCCGCAACCAGTCAATCGCGCCAAATACCGGTGTACACTCCGCTGATAACTCCATTGATCTGGGGTATTCGCATGGATTCGTGACCGGAGATCGTGTGGTCTACAGTACCGGGGGCGATGCGGACGTCGAAGGCGAAATCGGCGGCCTGATGGACGGTGATTCCTACTACGTCCGAATGCTTTCACCAACTCGCATTCGACTCGCCCGTTCCATCGCTGAAGCCAACGAGGAGACTCAGACCCGGTTCGCACTCGCTGATATCAATGGTTCTGCAAACCGCATCAACGCCGGC
>JALRDR010000573.1 GCA_023262145.1 Planctomycetaceae bacterium
CTGTCCGGAGCCCTGCCCGGTCGAAACGACGTACACCCGCCCGTTCTCCGTCTCATCACTTGCCGCTCGGATCCCCATGGTGATGCCCAGGCTTTGCGGAACCGTCGGCTGCGCAGGATCAAAACGATGCAGTTCACCGTCGCTGTTGCCGGAAACGTAATACACTCTGCCTGTTGACTGAGCCAGAATCATGGCTCGCGCGGGACCGTCAGGCCCGGAATACAACGCACGCCCCTGCTCAATATCCCAGGCCAGAAACTGAATCCGCTGATCCTCGGCGTCCGGTCCGGCTGCGGTGGAGGCGTAAAAGATGAGTCGTTCCGGATCAAGCACGCTGCAGGGCAGACTGTGCTCCGGCACCGGGGCCTCCGCAACTACTTCGGAAATGCCCTGTTCGGGGTGCGTGCGCAGAATCCAGTCACCGCGATAGTGATTTGCCCGAGATGCTGCTGCCGGGGACCCACGGTGGGTCGCGTAGTACAACCAGCCATCTCTGCCCATGTCCACACGACTGTGAATCTTGCCCGGAAGATAGTGATCGTCAGGCAATGACAGCAGTGCCGCCGTTGTTGATAGCGTTCGTAGTGCTCCGGAAGCCGGATCGTATTCCTGAATGATGGCATTGCCACGTCCGTACCTGCCCTTGCCCCTGCCGATGGCATAATGGTCACCAATCGCGAACCACGCTTTGCCATTCGCAAAGCTGCCGCTGCCCCAGTTGGACCACGGATTGCCGGGATAGTTCTGGTCCGGGCAGATCAGCAGTGTCACTTCCGGCGGTGTCTGAGCAATGCGGACGCCCTGCTGCAGGGCCGCTGGTGGCTTCAGGAACAGCGCATCTGCATGGCGCACCGGCTGTCCGGTTGCAGTGAGCTGAGGTGGCCACTGCAGCGATTCCGGATCCGCATAGTGAGGATTCTGAGCATTCAATACTGATACACTCAGCAGACAGCCGAACACTGCCAACAGATGCCGTTTCATTGATGCGATCCTCAATAAAGTCAGGAGCAGAATTCGTGTACTCATCAGTCGATGCTGATCCTCAGTAACTGATCGGCATCCACGCCTGTGCGAACGACAGTACCCCGCCCGTGTGGCAGGTCGATGAGCAGATCAACCTGCTGGTGTTGGCCCAGCCCAAAGTGAGCGATCGGTTCCTGGCCGGAAGCATAGCCAAAGCCCGCCGCAATCTCGCGTGATCCCAGGCGAGCCGCGGGCTGGCCTGCTGCTCCAGGCCTGTATACGTGGATACGAGCACCAATACCGGGCCGATTCACTCGGCCCCCGCATGTCAGCTGAATCTGCAGCCAGTGACCACCGCTGGTTTCATTCCGGAGCAGCAGTGAGGGGAGTTCCGGCCACCAGCTGGGCATGACAAAATCCAGCCGACCGTCCCGATCGAAATCGCAGGACGGGCCGGGAGCCGTGTAGGTGACCTTACGTTCGGCAATCATCTTCTCGAAGAAGGCCCCTGATCTGCGAATGCCTCGGTCCTCTGCAGTCGGAAAGTCATTTACCCCTTCCGTTGTTGAACGGAACCGTGGAATACCATCCCGAGTCCCAAGGTTCTTGAGGATCGTCGGGTATGGGCGACCGTCACTGAAACGAACCATGCTGATACTCAGGTCAGGGAGTCCATCATTATCAAAGTCCTGAATCTCAACATGCGGACCTTTCAGCGACAGCTGCGGCAGCCCAGCTGCGTCGGTGATGTAACAACGCCTTCGTGGGTGGCAAAACAAAAAACGCATCTGTGGTTTCAATCCGCATGAC
>JALRDR010000621.1 GCA_023262145.1 Planctomycetaceae bacterium
AACGCTCAATCCGGTCTAACCGGGCAGCAGAACCTCGCTGTTTTTCCGCCATTGCAGGGGTTGGGAGTCAACGGTCAGTCTGATTCGCCGGTTCTGCGGGTTGTCGGCGCAGTTTTTTCGTCTCAATTCCGAGGAAGCAAATGATCCCCTGGGCAGCTGCGGAAGCGGATTTTCAGCAATCTGAGATCTGCTTCCACGCCCGCGGAAGCCAGGTGAGCAGATCGGAGGCAATCATTCCCCGTGGCGATAAATGCTCCGCCGCCAGATCCCCCGCCAGCCCGTGTGCGTGCACTGCATTCACGGCGGCAGCAAATGCATCCAGCCCCTGCCCCAGCAACGACGTGGTGATTCCTGTGAGCACATCTCCGCTGCCACCTGTGGCCATGCCTGAGTTGCCGGTCTGGTTGACATAACATCGGATTCCATCCGTGACAAGACTCTGAGGTCCCTTGAGGACCACGACCAGCTTGTGCCGCAGTGCAAATTCGCAGGCGACCTGCAGTCGCGAGTGACTGATCTGAGCAATTGTAAATCCGGTCAGTCGAGCGAACTCCCCGGGATGCGGCGTGATCACACAGGGGATGTCCTGATTACGGTCCTGCAGCAAGGCGTGCGCGGCACACAGGTTTAAAGCGTCGGCGTCCAGTACCAGCGGTACCGCGGCCTGGCTGAGTAGTCGTTGCACAAGCTGCTTTGCGCCGCGGCATGTCCCGAGCCCCGGTCCACAGCCGATCGCCTGCTGTCTATTCAGAAGTCGGCTGACTTCCGCCTCCGTTGGTGGTCTTAAGTCGTCCTGATCGTTTGGCAGGGCAACAGTCATCAGACATGGCTCGCTTGCGGCAATCAGCGCGATTGTCCGTTCCGAAGCAGCGGCCTGAACCAGTCCGGAGCCGGATCGCAGCGCTGCGATGCCTGCAAGGCGAAGTGCTCCGCTCATACCCGGAGAGCCACCAATCAGCAGCACGCGTCCGAAAGTCCCCTTGTGTCCATCGACTGGCCGCGGTGGCAATGGCGGCCGTGATGTCTGCATCTGTATCGCGGGCGGCTCCGGCATGAGTGATCAGCTTTCCTGAGGGGGGATGGCGCGGCGGCGTAATGTGGCTCCACCGGTCAGGTTGACGACCGTCGTAAATCCACTCTGTAGCAGGATTCGCTGTGCTGTATGAGCGCGGATTCCCACTCCGCAACTCACAACTGTGGGAAGCTGCGGGTTCAGTTCCCCGATGCGATCGCGGAGTTCGTCCACCGGGATGGCAATAACTGCGGGACAATCAGTGAGCGGGGTCTTTTCAATCTCAGCGGTCGTTCGCACGTCAACAACCTGCCAGCCAGTCAGGTCCGCATCCACGTCCAGCATGGCCCCGAATCCGTCGAGCTCATTCATGGCCGTGAAGGCTGCCTGGTGAATGGGGTCGCGTGCTGAGCCGAATGGAGGTGCATAGGCGAGGTCGAGGCGTGCCAGATCGCGCACCGTACCGCCCAGTGCCATTGCAGTGGCGATGACATCGATACGTTTGTCGATTCCGTCCTGTCCCACGGCCTGCGCTCCCAGAATACGTCCGTCTGCAGGTGCATAGACGACTTTGAGGGTGACCTGAGTGGCACCGGGATAGTAGCCGGCGTGGCTGGCAGCCAGCACGGTGACACTGCGGGCTGCCAAACCCTGCTCAGCGGCCTGCCGCACTGAAATTCCGGTGCATGCGGCCGTCTGTTCGAACACCCGGATAATTGCTGTACCATAAACGTCACCTGCTGCAGCGGACTTACCAGTGGCCGCATGTTCTCCCGCCAGTCGACCGGCTCTGGTGGCCGGCCCGGCAAGGTTCACCAGGGCTGTTGTGCCCGTGGGACCAAAAGGGTATTCGCAGGCGTCCCCGGCGGCATAAATGTGCGGGTCAGAAGTCTGCTGAAACTGGTTGGTGCGAATTCCGCCCGCAGGTCCCAGTTCCAGCCCGGCGGCAATCGCCAGTCCTGTTTCCGGGCGCACCCCGATGCCGAGGATAACCATGTCTGCGGCCAGCCGCGTGCCGTCGACCAGAGTGACTCCGGTGACTGTTCCGTTGGTGTCCTCAATCTGTTGCAGGGGCTTTCCGCAATGCACTGTAATTCCCGCCTGCTCCAGCGCAGCCGCCACGGGGAAACTCATTTCCGGGTCCAGCAGAGGCAGGACGTGGGTGGCAGCTTCCACGAGCTGGACCCTGAGCCCTTTCTTCGCCAGTTGTTCGGCCATTTCCAGTCCGATAAATCCACCGCCGACAACGATCACTGATGCCGGCGGCTGAGCATTGATTGCAGCATGGATACGATCCATGTCTGCCAGCGCCCGCAGCGTGAAGACACCGTCGGCAGCGGCCCCCGGAATCTTCTCCCGCAGCGGCCTGGCACCGGGACAAAGAATCAGGCGATCCCACGTGAGCGAATACTCTGCGGACTGTGCGTGGTCAAGCACCTGCAGCGACCGCTGATCGCGATCAATTCGCAGGGCTTCCGACATCGTGCGGACGTCGATTCGAAATCGCCTGCGGAGCAGGTCTGCAGTGGCAACCAGCAGTTTGCTGCGAGACTGAATCTCACCACCGATGTAATAGGGCATCCCGCAATTTCCGAACGAGACATCGCTATCCCGCTCAAGCAAAACAATCTCCGCCCGTTCATTGCAGCGTCTGGCTCGGGCTGCTGCTGATGCCCCGCCGGCAACGCCGCCGACAATGACAATTCTCACTGGTGATCCGGACATTTGTTCAGTTTGCTTTCGACAACTGCAGATGGTGAACTGCTGTGACGGGGTGACAGGTGCGAACACTAGTATACGGGCGCGAACACCACTTTCAGTGCAGACCGCAATTGCAGCGGAGGGTTACGGATCAGGCAGCTCGCGGCCGCTGCGCCATTCCAGGCTGATCGCGCACGGACAGTAACTGCAGGACAGTTTCGGCGGCCCTGCGACTGGCTCCGGGAATCGCGATCTGCTCCGCCACGGCGGTGAGTTGCTCGCGTTGCAGAGCAAAGACGGCGGGCTGCTGCAGCCAGCCTGCAGCCAGCGTGGAGATGTCAGAGATGTCCGCGGCGGGATCTCCGCTGGAAATGAATTCCGGCATAATCTCTCGATCGGCGATCAGGTTTGGCAGTGAAATGAATCTGCAGTGCATGAGAAACCGCGAAAGAAACCGACCCAGTCGGGAAACTCTGTAAAGCACAATGCCGGGGCGTCGGCGAGCCAGCAGTTCGAGGCTGATCGATCCACTGACAAGCAGGCAGAAGTCGGCAGCTTCAATGACTTCGGGCGTACGTTCCAGCTGGTAATCCAGCTGCAGTGCAGGGGCCGTCCGCTGCTGAATTTCGCGACAACGCCGGAGTTGTCGTTCTCGATAGCTGCCGACCACCCAGCGAACACCAGGCAACTGACGGCTGATGCGCGTCGCGATCTGCAGCATGACTTCCCAGTTCTGCTCGATTTCATGTCCCCGGGACCCCGGCAGCAGAGCGACCGTTGGCTGGTCGGGAACGCCGCGCAGCGTCTGAATCAGCTGCTGGTCGGGAATATATTCGGCAGCCTGATCGAAGAACGGATGTCCGATACAGCTGCAGCTGATGCCACGTTCGCGATACCAGTCGTACTCGAAAGGCAGGGTGCAGAGCACGTGGTCAACCCAGCGGCGAACTTTACGAAGTCGCCAGGGAGCCCATGCCCAGAGCTGCGGGGGCAAATAATAAACGACCGGGATTCCACGACGTTTTGCAGCCTTCGCGATCCACCAGTTGAAGCCGGGAAAATCAACCAGAATCACTGCGTCCGGTGGTGACCTGTCAAAGTGAGCCTCCGCCTGACGAACCAGCCGACGAAACCGGGCCAGCAACGGCAGCACACGCAGAAAGCCCATGACCGCCAGTTCAGTCAGCTCAAACAACAGTCGGGCCCCGGAATGCCGCATTGCCGGGCCGCCGAATCCTTCACACTGCAGGTCAGGCTGAAGCTGCTGCAGGCACGTGATCAGGCGGGCTGCGTGCTGGTCGCCGCTCGGTTCACCTGCTGAAAAGAAAATCCTCATGTCGCCCCACCCCGGATCCGTCACTGGTGTCGCCGGTCTTCCTGTGCTGATGTCGGAAATCCATCGCGACCAGCCGCAGTCCGATTTTGACAGGATCCCACCAAAAGGTCTAGACTTGCTGGTGTGCACGGCTGCAGAACAATCCTGCAGGAAGCGGGACAGCCGGTGGTGCAGCGCGGTGCAGGCTGCTGGATTGCAGGCTGTTAATGCCACGCCCGACTGCCGCTTCGCCTGCCAGCTCAACGCGTGTCTTCCGGACAGCTCGATTTCATGGATGTTGATTATGAGTGTCATCTGCGTGATCCCGGCGCGACTGCAGTCTTCACGTCTGCCCGGAAAACTGCTGCTCCAGGTCTCCGGCAAGTCTCTTATTGAGTATGCCTGGGAGGCAGCGACGGCCTGTCCTGAGTTTGATGAAGTAATTGTGGCCACGGACAGTGAGGAAATTGCCGCTGCCGTCAGAGAATTCGGCGGGCGTGCAGAAATGACCGGGGAGCATTCCAGCGGAACGGATCGCATTGCCGAAGTCGTGCGACGGTGCTGTCCGGATGCCGAGTTCATTGTCAACCTGCAGGGCGATGAACCGGAACTCAGCAGCGATATCGTGACTGCTCTGGTGGATCAGATACGAGGAAGTCAGGCGGAGATGGCCACAGTCGCAGCTCCCATCCGCACTGCACAGGCTGTGCTTGATCCTGCGTGTGTCAAAGTTGTTCTGGACGACAATGGCAATGCCATTTACTTCAGCCGGGCTGCGATTCCCGCCTGTCGTGACCAGGCAATCGAGGACGTGCTGGCGAGTGCGGCGGAGCCACCATGGCTGATGCATATCGGGCTGTATGCGTTCCGCCGCGAATTTCTGCTGCAGCTGACCGAATTACCAGCATCTTCGCTGGAACAACTTGAGAAGCTGGAACAGTTGCGAGCCCTGCAGTCCGGAGCCCGTATTGCCGTGGCGGTCGTGAAGCACACAGCGGTGGGGATCGATACACCACAGGATTTTGCGGCATTTGAGCAGCGTGTTCTGCAACGGCAGGGCAGGCGGGCAGCGTAACTGTCTTTCCGCAGATTATCCTCGCCCGACATATGCCTGATCACGTGGCAGAACCACGGCGTCCAGGAAATTCACATCGGCAGGCATCTGCAGCATTGCCATCGCCGCACTGACGATCGCGGCCACCGGCATCATGGGTTCAGCATCGGAATCCAGCTCGGAGTTTTCCCGCCGCTCCACAAGCACATTGCCAGGGTGCAGACAGCTGACGCTGATGCCCAGGCCGCGTCCTTCAAGCGCCGTGGCATGCGTCAGTCCCTGAACTCCGAACTTCGCGGATGTATAGGCTGCCGAATGCATGCGTGGGCGCTGAGCGGAAATCGACCCGATGTTCAGAATCCGCCCGCCGCCATTGTTCTGCATACGGCGAAAAGCTGCACGTGTACACAGAAATGCTCCGGTCAGGCAGGCACCCAGAACATTGTCCCATGCCTGCAGGCTGAGCTCCTGCACCGGGCCCCCATCAAAGTTACCGGCATTGTTCACCAGCGTGGTGACCGGTCCAAAGTGCTCATCAGCAACGGCAAAGAGATTGTCGACAGCGGACTCTGAGGAGACGTCGGCCACAACGCACTGCAGCTGCTCCGGGCCTGCCGAGAGACTTTTCGCAGCTGAGAGCAGGCGTTCTTCGCTCCGGCCGCAGAGCACGATTCGGCTGCCGTGGCGGAGCAGTTCACGGGCAATTCCCAGGCCGATGCCGGAACCGCCGCCAGTGATGACTGCGGTCTTCAGGAGTGGATAGTGGTGGTCCATGAGCAAGTTCCAATCGGTCTGAGAATCTTCTCCGGGTGTTGAGAATCAGTCCAGCTGCATTCAGATCACAGGTTGCCGGAGGGCGATTGAGGGTCTGAATAGGGGCGGAGTGTCTGGCGCAGGCGGCAGGTTCGTCAAGCGTGTGCCCGACGCGGGATCGGTGGTGCACCAGCAGCACGCCTGCGAAGAAATTCAATCGGTATTCAGTCACCGGGAACAGTACGATGTGGATGGCGGGTTCAACGATCATCATGGGGAATCGCAGGCCGGTCCGCCTGCAGAACTCCACCGGCCTCCGAATTCTTCGTCGGCCGCGTGCGGAGCGTCGCGCACGCAATCCGGAAGTGCTGCAGGTGGTGCTTGCGCAGCAGCCGCCGACTCCGGTGCGTGCGAAACTGCGGCGTCGGTATCGGGGCCTGACGGTTGGCTGTCTGATGGCTGGCCTGCTGCTGCTGCTGGCGTCGTTTTCGTAACCGTCAGTGCTGAAGTTGCGGGATGCGCCCCGTAGAGCCCATTGGCTGCATCCTTCTGCAGCCTGCCGGTACGTCGGAGCGCCTCCGTGAGCAGATATTCGATCTGCCCGTTGACGCTGCGAAAGTCGTCGTCGGCCCAGCGGCGAATTCTGTCAAGCAGTCCAGGGCCGAGCCGGACCAGAAAATGTTCGCGCTTTGACAAGTTGCATATTCCCTGCTGGAAGTGACGCATGCGAAGAACGCCTGTCAGTGCAGCGTTCCCGTGTTGATGACCGGCTGCGTATGACGATCACTGCAAAGCACTACCAGCAGATTGGAAACCATCTGCGCCTTGCGTTCATCGTCAAGCTCCACGATCTGCTGCTGTGACAGCTGATCAAGTGCCAGCTGCACCATACCCACGGCCCCTTCAACGATGCGGGAACGAGCTGCCACGACGGCCTGAGCCTGCTGCCGCTGCAGCATTGCAGCCGCGATTTCCTGAGCATATGCGAGGTAGGAAATGCGGGCTTCGATGACCTCCACGCCAGCTTTTTCCAGACGATCCTGCACGTCGCGGCGAAGCTCACGGGCGATCTCCTCCGGGTTGCCACGAAGACTGCACTGACTGTCATCGGAATCGTATGGGTGCCGGGACGCCAGGGCTCGCAGAGCCGCTTCGCTCTGAACCCCGACGAAGTCCTCATAGTCGTCAACTTCAAACAACGCTTCCGCTGTGTTCACCACTCGCCACACAACCACGGCCCCGATTTCAATCGGATTGCCGTCCAGATCATTTACCTTGGACGGTTTCGGAGCGGTTCGCGATGCCGGAGTGATCACCTGACCGGCCTGATTGCGAACTTCGTGCTGCACCTGTGAGCCGGTCTCAAAATTTCTGATCCGCAGCGAAATCTTACGCTTACTGAAAAACGGATTGACCCAGAAGAATCCCGAGTTGCGAGCCGTTCCGTGATAATTCCCAAACAACAGGAAGACTCGTGCCTGATTGGGGGGCACGGCCTGAAAACCAGCCAGCAATACGGGGATCGCTATGCTGCAAAAGACCGCTGCAGTAATCGCCACGAACTGGCCCTGCAGATACAGGTATCCTGTCATGGGAATCATGCAGATGACGACCAGCAGAAAAAGCCAGCCAGAAAATGGTCTGAAGGGAATTTCCTGCATGAGTCAGCACCTTGGCAAAGCCGCTGGATTTCTGAAATTGAACGTCAGTGATACTATTTCGACAACACGAAAATAGATTTCAGGAAGATATGAAAGTGATATCACTTTGTCCAGAAAAACTGATTTTTTTGTTTATGTGTCATGATGGTTGGATTCTGTCCGAGTGATTTGCTCTGGGAGCATTCCGGGGGGGAAAGTATGCTCCGGCAGAGACTGCGGGGTTTCCACCGCGTTCCGTTCGCAGGTGCAGGGTGGCATTGGGGAGGCAGGTTACTGGCGGCTATGCGGGGGCATCGACTTGATTTGTGGTTAATTGTCTGCAGTGCAGTGGGGCTGACTCTGCTGGGCCTGGCGGGGCTCGTCCGCGCTGATGAACTTTATGGCCGTCAGCAGCTTGTCGAACGACAGCTGATCTGGTTTACGATGGCGCTTGCGGCCATGGCGATGTGTGCACTGACACCCTATCGACTGCTGCGATCCTGGGGATATGTCTTCTGGGGGGGCAGCGTGCTGCTGCTGACGACGGCACTCTTCATGCCACCGATCAATGGTTCGCGTCGCTGGATCCCGCTGGGGTTATTCGACCTGCAGGCGAGTGAACCGGCGCGGCTGGCCTTTATTTTTGCGATGGCGACATGGCTGATGCATCGCGACAGTCAGCGGAAGCTGGCAGGTCTGGTGATACCGGCGATGCTGGCTTTGGTGCCGATGGTGCTGATTATCCGTGAGCCTGACCTGGATACGGCATTATTGTTCGCACCTGTTCTGGCGGTGATGTTACTGGCAGCCGGGGCGCAGGTACGGCATCTGGTGGCGGCAATTCTGGTGCTGGTAATCAGCCTGCCTGTGTTGTGGACGCAGATGTCTGCGGAGCAGCAATCGCGGATTGTCGCTGTCATCATGCAGCAGGACGGGGGAGAGACACCATCAGGAGACGGTTATCATCTGCATCAGGCCAAACAGATTCTGGCTTTGGGAGGGATCAGAGGTAGTCTGCTACAGGGGCAGCCGGCGATTGCTGACGAGTCGGCATATCGCCTGCCTGCGGCGCGGACAGACTTTGTGTTCACCATGATTGGAGAGCGATTCGGGCTGGCCGGATGTGGTCTGGTGCTGCTCCTGCACGGACTGTTGATTCTGATGGGAACACTGACGGCACAGTCCTGCCAGGAATCGTGGGGACGTCTGACGGCGATCGGGATCACGACGTTGCTGGGGGTTCAGGTGTTCCTGAATACAGGGATGGCCGTGGGGCTGGTGCCGATTACCGGAACCGCGTTGCCACTCTGCAGCTATGGTGGCAGCAGTCTGATTTCCAGTTACGCAGCGCTCGGGCTGCTCATCAGTATTCGTCGAACGGCGGGCTGGGAAGCTGTGCCACCGCGGTATCTGCAGCCGCAGCGTGATCTGCGTTTTCCGGGCGCGGCTGAAGAATCCCGACTGAATGCTCATGCTGTGGCAGTCGGCCGCAGTATTGTGCTCGTAGTGAGCATATTTTCCGGGAATGGCATTGTGGGCTGACTGGCTGGTGCTGACTGGCTGGTGTCGCCTGGCAAGCGTTGTTCAGCGAATTGCGAGAATTGAGCAGAAGTTGAAGCATTGAAACCACGGGATTACCTGGCAAAAGCCGGCATCCCGCAGACGCTGACAGTGTGTCTGCAGGGATTCCGGCACCAGCATGTTTTCAATTGCCGTGCGTTTGCGGGCGATTTCAAGGTCACTGTAGCCGTTGGCCCTTTTGAAATCGTGATGCAGCCCGCTCATGAGTTCCTGAGTCGACTGCTGTTCGAAGCAGATTTTTTCCGAGAGCAGCAGTGCGCCTCCGCTGCGCAGGCCGTTGGCGATTCCGGAGATTACAGCGGTTCTTTGATCCGGCGGAATGAACTGCAGCGTGAGGTTCAGGACCACCAGTGATGCGTCGGCAATTGTGACCAGCCGCAGGTCCTGCTGGTGAATCTGCAGGCTACATTGAAACGACCATTCCTGCGAGTTTCGAGTGATCCCGTCGACCATCGCTGCTGACTGGTCGACAGCATGTACGGTGACTGATTCGGGCGCGCGTTCGCAGATCTGCCGGGTGGCTGCTCCGAGCGAACAGCCGAGGTCCCAGACAGTGGTGTCCGGCTGCACAAAACGCTCGGTCAATTGCCCGATGACGGCCAGCATGGAGCCGTATCCGGGAACGGAGCGAGCAATCATATCGGGGAAGACATTGACAACCTGTTCGTCGAAACGAAAGTCACCAATCTGGCTGAGCAGTGTTGCGTACAGGTTATCCCGGCTCACAGAATCTGATCCTGAATACAGCTCTTCCTGGTCTGCACTTTGCGGCCTGCCTGGCGGCCGGAGCAATTATCCGGCGGGACCTTACTGGCCTTCCGGAGCACGCAGCCGCCACGCCGGGATCCAGACTTCCTTGCCGGGCTGGAATCCAAACTCGTCCTGCAGGCGCTGGCCCATATCGGCAAAGTGCCCGGCACCGTAGAAGATCCCGATGCGGCGGTGATTCTGCAGCTGCTCTCGCAGTACCTCAAGGCATTTGCGATTGCGTTCCGTGATGATTGTGGAGGTTCCGTCGGCACTGGCGAATGCTTCCCCTGATCCGGCCTTGATGAGCTGGTTTGCACCGATGCGTCGCATCGCCCAGGATCGATCCGATGAGAAGGCTGAGAGCAGCAGATCGAGATTCATGGCCACTGGGTTCTGCTGTTGCTGGTTTGACAGCGAACGCCCCATTTCATTGAGCAGCATCTGGGAGAAGCTTTCGCCGCGTTCCTGCATCGTGGCTTCAAATTCCTCGGCCGTCATATCGGCGTGTACGAAGTTGTCGGGTGTGTAGTCAATTGCGGACAACTGAAACTCCATCCCCAGCATGTCCTTCATACCCAGTTGCAGCACAGAGATTGCAGCAAAGCCAATTTTGGCATCGTTCCATTCCTCTTCATCCGACAGTGACGGTCGTGATTCGGCAGATTGTCCACCAGGACGCATACCCAGTCTGACGGCACGTTCCGGCATCACCGCTTCGAAGAGGACAACGTCATAGTCCGGAAACAGCTGATTCAGCCGGTCGTAGTATTCCGGGTCACCGAGGTGCACGGCTCCAATCAGATCGACACTGGCTTCCGGGAAATCCTTCGATTTGCTGAATGTCAGCACTGATGTTTCCATGGCCACTGCGAGGTTGCGTTCGTTGCGACGAATGCGGATGTATGCCGGAGCTGCATCCGCCTGATGATCCTTCTCATCTGCAGCGTTTACGTTCTGATCGTCTGCCGACACGGGCGATTGCAGTGGCACAGCCGTTGCCGGGGGGCTCTCGCTGAGGAAAGCGAACAGCATGGCTGCGAGTGCGGCCGTGGTCGTGAACGGCAGAGGCATGGAGCTGAACGGGCGGAGCATTACAGAATTCCCCGATAACGTCGTCGGCAATGTGCTGGAAAACCGGGGCAGCCCGCTGGCACCCCTTCCGGCAGAATGATGGTCGGTTCTGATCTGAAACTCCAGCCTGTTTTCAGCGCGGACAGATAAATCCGTCTTTCTTCGAAAAACGCAGCCCAGCAATAGCCAGTGAATCTGCGGACGCGGGATGTTTGAATCGCCGCTGAGAATTTCGCGGAATTCTCCGCAACTTTTGAGTTCAGCTTTCGTTTGATGTGCAGTGGTGGCTGGATTCTTGCGTATGAGCCTGGCGGCTGGCCACATCGTTTCAACAAATTCTGTGTAAAGTCTGTGGCCATGATTACAGTGCTTTTCGCCTATCTGGATCCGGGCTCTGGAAGTCTGTTGCTGCAGGCGATCCTGGGCGGTGGCGCCGGGCTTGCCATGCTGGTCCGACATGTCTGGCGCTCGTTTCGAGTCGGCAGAATGCTGCGGGCAACGGATGGTACTCCTGCTGACGTCGAGGTTGCTCATTGAAAGCAGCGGAGCAGGATCTGCAGCTGGTTCCCGGTTCTTACCGAGATCGTTCCAGCAGGGTCGCGCGGCTGGGGCAGCGGATCATTCGTATACTTGATGCTTCCGCGCTGCAGGAGTGGCAGTTCCTCAGCTGCACCGACTACTGGCGTGACTCTGTCGCGGCAGGAAGATTTGTCGGCACTGCGTTTGCCGACGTGCCTGTTGCTGCTCCGTGGGTTGCAGCTTTGGAGCATGAACGGCTGCCATTAATTTCATGGCCGTGGGAGTGGAGCTGGTCGATGCTCCGCGAAGCAGCTCTGCTGCACCTGCATCTGCTGGATGAGGCATTGTCGGCGGGTCTGATTCTGACTGATGCGACGCCTTTGAATACTCAGTTTCGCGGTGTCTGCCCCGTGCACATTGATATCGGTTCCGTTGTGCGCAGGCCGCCGGGGCAGGTCTGGGAAGCGTATCGTCAGTTCTGCCAGCAATGGTTGTATCCGTTGTGTCTGCAGAGCTGGAAGCGAGTGGATTTTCAGCCGTGGATTCGAGGTTGCAGCGAAGGTATTTCGGCAGAGCAGTTTTTCGGACTGCTGTCACTGCGGGACTGGTTTCGCCGGGGGGCTTTGTCGCATGTGCTGTTGCCAAGGCTGATCAGTCGGCGTCCCCAGTACGGACGTTTTTCCGGCACAGCGACGGATGATGGTTTTGGAAGTAATCTGATTCGGCACAACGTACAGGGGCTGCAGCGACTGATTTCTTCGCTGCGTTGGTCGCCGGTCGAATCTCAATGGTCGAATTACTCCAGTGACACGCCGCATGCCATTCTGGATCGCCCGCCGAAATCGGAATTCGTGGACCGCGTCTGCAGCAGTCTGCGGGCGGCGGTCACGTGGGACATCGGCTGCAACAACGGAGTCTATTCCCGAATTGCTGCTGAACATGGTCTGGTAGTGGCCATGGATGCTGATCATCTGACGGTGGATCGGCTGTTTTTGTCCCTGCAGCAGGAATCGCGATACCGGGATCGGATCACGCCGCTGGTGATGAATCCCGCTGATCCCTCACCTGCACTTGGCTGGCGTTGCACAGAGCGACCGAGCCTGGAAACACGCAGTTCACCGGATCTTGTGCTGTGTCTGGCGGTACTGCATCACCTGGTCATCGGCAGTAATCTGCTCCTGGATGATGTCATCGACTGGCTGCATTCGCTGCAGGCTGATGTGGTGATTGAGTGGGTGGATCGGAGTGATCCGATGATTGAGCAGATGCTGCGTTACCGCCGTGACGTTTTTCGAGACTACGGCCGTGAGCAGTTTGTGCGATCGGTGCAGGAGCGATTCGAGATTCTGCGGCAGGAGGTTCTCCCATCAGGAACGCGGGAACTTTTCTGGCTGCGGCCGTGCCGATGAATTTGTGCAGGTGTGGAATGCCATGAAATTGCAATCGCTCCGTGCGGAACTGCCGACCCTGTTCACGTTGCATGGGATGGCTGTGTTGCAGCCGCTGCTTGATGCTCTGAGTCACAATCCACGATTTCTGATTCAGGAACAGATCTCCGTCGTTCCGGTGCTCCTGACAGTGTTGTTGCTGTCATTGCTGCCGCTGCTGCCGTGGGGGCTGGCGAAACTGGCTGAGCATTTCCGCTGGCTCCGCACAGCGCGCTGGATTTGTCGGCTGAGCCTGCTGGTTTGGATTTCGGCTGCGACTGCGGTGCTGACTGACTGGTGTGCCACAAC
>JALRDR010000753.1 GCA_023262145.1 Planctomycetaceae bacterium
GATCAGAGCAGCGACGCCGCCGTTGTATTCCCGCCTGATGATGAACGCGGCGCAGCCGACTGAGAAAAGTGCGGATGGAAAAGTGAGCCATTGGATGACTTCCGTTTGACGACGCTCAAAAGACCCGAATCCGGAATTGCCATTCGATACCGCAGGAACGGTAGAACGCCCGCCAGTTCCGTTGCTGCAGCAGCCCTGCAGCCATGAAACGGAAAATACCACAGTGACAATGATCTCTGCACCCCCGGAACACAGGTTGCCGACGGTCAGCCGGGCGATTCCGAGCGGATTTCCACCGAAACGACCCTGAATCCTGCAGCTGACAGCGGCCACTTCGACGTCTGCAGCCAGACCAGCAGCGGAATCAATCTGCGGGGATCCGGTCAGGGAAGACGTTGTCCGACGGTATTACTCACACGCGATTGGATTCCGCAGTTCGCAGACAGAGATCGCATGGGCATGCCCGCCCTGCTCCTGCTCGAACGCTGCAGCATGAAGGATGCCGGATCAGCGACCCACGAAGAGTGGCAGAGCGGCTGCCCGGGGGAATTCGGTGGGCCGCAGCAGTGTAGCGGTCCCTGACGATCGTGGACGAATCAGCGATTTCGAAGTATTCCGGAACACTGTCGCAGGCCTGTGCCGCAACAGAACTGCAGTCGCACCGGGCCTGCTGCGATGCTGCAATGTGAGTATTGCATCAGAAGACACCGTAAATGCCTGACTTGACGAACCTGACGTCGTTTTTGTGAACGACGTAATCCACTCCCACGTCGTACCGCAGATGATCAAGTAACGCACGATGGGAGTGAACGAATGTGACAAAGTTCTCCGGGTACCTCTGCCAGTGCAGAAACGTACAGAGCTGGTCAACTGTGATGCCGGAGAAATAAACCGTGCAGGAATGTCTTTTGTTGGCAAGGCAAATCGTCTGACAGCTTCGCAGTTCTTCATGCAGCACTGTCTGCAGCAGAGCCTGCGGGTTGCCGGGATAAACAGAACAGCAGATTTTGTCCTCGATACTGCTGCGATCCTCACCGCTGAAGAAGTTATACAGGTTTTCAAACTCCGGAGGCTCCGGCTTATCGGTGAACCCGTAGCAGATACCACTGGAGACACTGGCACCGGGATTTCCGATATAAACGTGTACTTTCTCAATTCGACCACCGGCCGTGGCCACCTGCTCATTCAGGTCAAATGAAAACATGAAATAAGGAATCTGCTCTGACACGGAAGACGGTAACTGCAGCTCGCCGGCCAGGCTGTTCTGCAGCCGCTGAATGGACAGCACCCGTGTTTCACGCTGATAATCGTAGAAATAGACCTCCAGGTCCCATCGGTCGGCAACTCGCTTGATGCCATAGACACTGCGAAAGTCACCAACGGCAGCCTGGATGCCGCGAATGATCTGCCGCAGCCGTTCCGCAGCGGGCATTCCCTGAATGGCCTGAAACAGCAGGCTGCTGGCACGCAGTTTTCCCTCACCATCAGTAACCGGCGTGTACTCCCAGAGACAGTAATTGAGATATGGATCGCCGGACCGCAGGCGTTCCTGTATAAACTCGTCGAACTGTTCCGGCACGGCAGGAGCCTCTCAAATTGACAGCGGATGGAAAGCAGCTGCACGTGGCAGAAACTTTTGAATCAGTTTTCGAGCATCTGGGCTGGTCGGAAGTCAGATCGTGGCTGCAGCAGAATGAGATGGCTTTTCTGTTCGAGCGATCGGCGCGGTTTGACGCAGATGGTCTGGAACCCCGCCGCGCACTCGTATCCATCCCCACAGTGTCCCTGACAAAAAATGCTGCCACGGAATGTCTGCAGATCTGTCGGGCGATGCGAATGCCAGAGCACTTTTACGAAGTTGTTTCGCGGATGATGTCCGCCGCCGTGTTTGTACACTTCGGATTCGAAGCGGCACAGGATCTGCGTATCGGAAAATTCTATCTGCAAAAGGCCGTTTCAGAGAACAGCAATCAGGGTCTGGAGTTTCTGGGTTTCAAATGGCCGATCCAGTGTGCCGCGAAGTGTGTGGTGACGCGTTATCATCGTCGAACTGTGGAGCGAATTGAATCACTCATTCCGCTCTTGCTGCAGGCGTTGCCCGCATCACACGCGGGGATTCTGGGACCACTCTACGAACGTGTGCTGAATTCCTTTGCCGCGGCAATGCCCGATGAGGATCCCCTGTCCCGTGTTCGGTTGCTGGAAGTCACTGAGGAGGGAAGTAATCGTCGATCCTGGGATCTCAATGTGTATGACCTTGAGCAGAACGTGAGTTGTCTGGCGGATCTGCTTCCCGATTGTCTGAGGGCACTGGGATTTCCCAGTCAGGGACTGCAGTCGTGGCTGAAGTATTCGAAGGACACCACTCTGGGGCACCTTGCGGCTGGCATGTCACGATCGCAGCAGCCGTTTCTGACGATTTACCATCAGTCAGCGGTCGGAGATGTGTCGGTTTTCTGACGTGTTTCAACGCATTGCCTCAGGACAGTTCGTCCTGCTGCAGATTGAGTACTGTCAGGGCCTGACGCAGCAGCTGGTCAGAGGACGCCGCTGCATTCAGCTGAAAATCCGACTGATCCGGAAGCGTCTGCTGCTGCCAGACCAGCATTGAGCGGCTGACCCGCAGGTAACCCAGACTGTACTCATGGAGCCACTCCGCAGTCCGTTTCATGTCCGTGTCCGGACTCCTCCGCCATCCGTCCGCCAGCTGCGCCGTCCGTCGCGCAAATGCCACGTCAAGGGGGGCCTGCAGCCAGATCTGGATATCAATGAGTGGCCGCAGGAGCGGATGCAGTCTGCCGAACTGAGTCTCGAGCAGCACCGTCTGGCCCCGCTGCTGGGAGCTGCGAATTTCCATCACGACTTGCCGCAGGTCAATCTGTCCAGTGTCGGCACCCTGTTCCCACCATTCCTGCACAGTCTCCAGCGAGTGGCGAAATACCGGATTGAAGTCGTCCTCCGCCACGATCACGCTGTCGGAAATCCGCTCACGAAGCGCTGCTGCAAGTGTTGATTTTCCTACCCCCATCGTTCCGCATATAGCGATCACATTACTCATTGCCTGACGTCTCTTCGAAGAATCTCAGCAGTGCGGAACAGTCATACAGGTTGCAGATTCCTGATCAGAGCGTGCTCTGGGAATCGGAACTTCAGCAGAAATCAACGCAGCCGTGGCAGCGGCGAAAGCAGGTCTTCATGCCAGCCATAATGATTGACGTAGGCGGCGTTGAGCCCAAGGCACTGCTGGGAGCCACATTCGTCGCGAAACGCACACTGATGGAATCCGTTGCGGTTGAATTCATCCCAGAAACGCGGGTCGATTCGCAGTTCCGGCTGGTCGTTGACGAGTGCATCGCCAAGATCACCAAGCAGACAATGCGGGAAGTTCTTGACTTCAACCGCTCGCCCGTGTGCGCGGGCATTCTGCAACGCCCGCAACAGGAACGGTCTGACTTCGAAGTGGGAAACCAGCAATTCAGGATTGCCTGTTTCCTCCATTGGCCAGTAGTTCCAGAATTCCATCCGAGTCAGGTGTCGCAGGGAACTCAGCAGGTCCACAACCTGCGGCAGACAGTCGTAGCTGAGTCGTGTAATGACGGTGTTGGTCATCAGGTTCACACCGGGAAACTGATCCAGATTGTGCAGTCCCTGAAGAGTCCTGGCGAATGATCCGGGGACTTCTGTGATCCGGTCGTGAACTGCGGCGGTGGCAGCGGTGACACTGACAAAGAACTCATCGATCCCGGCATCCACGAGTGTTCGGCAGTAATCCGGATCTGCCAGACGCATTGCGTGAGTCTGAATACGCACGTGTTCAAACCCACTTTGGCGGGCCCGCATCGCCAGTTCCGGAAGATCGCGTCGCAGAGTTACTTCGGCCCCTGTGAGGATCAGTCCTTTCCACTTTCCATGAGTTGTGTTTTCCTGCAGCAATGCTTCGAATTCGTCGTCGTCCGCAGGTGTCAGCCAGTGCATACTGTCCAGAATCATACAGTGCCGACAGGAAAGGTTGCAGCGGAAGTGCACCGTCATTTCCACGTAGTCGGAGTGCCTCAGGCCGCCGTGATGTGTGTCGATCATCGGAACAGATCCGCAGAAAGTGGCGAGTCATCCTGACAGAGAATTCGCCGGCAGACAGTCCGGACAGGGAAAACGCCGCCAAAGGACGGCTGATCAGAGCAGAGGACGCGAAGTTGCCGTGTATTACCCCACCTGTGTCGAATATAGCTTGCGCTGACACAGCACGAAACGAATATCTGCCAGGTCGCCTGAATTTGCCTGTTCCCCTGGGCGTCTGCACTGTACGAATGAGCTGCAGGGAACGTCGCCCCACGCGTCCATTTCCGAATTCCACCGTACAGCATGCAGCTGCGGACAATTGCCGATGAACCATACTTCGAGTGCCGCACAGCGTTCATCGCAGATCAGAGACATTGTAATCGCAGGCGGGGGTACGGCTGGCTGGATTGCCGCAGCCCTGCTGTCTGCACAGCCGGCCCTGTCGATACGCCTGACAGTGATCGATGATGAGTCCGGCGGCGTAGGTGTTGGCGAAGCCTCGATCCCATCCCTGCTGCGACTGCTGCGTTGGTTGCGCGTGGACGAATTCGAATTCATGCGGGCCTGCGATGCCACCTGGAAGCTGGGCATACAGTTCGTCGACTGGTTGCAGCCCGGGCACACCTGCTGGCATATGTTCGGCCGCTGCGGAGCGGAAATCGATGGGCGGGACTTCTTTCCCTTCTGGCTGACGGATCCCTCGCAGTCATACCATAGTTTCTCTCTGCACTACGCCGCCGCAATCGCAGGAAAAAGCCCGCACTCAACGCAAGGAAGCAATCCCCTCATTCAGCAGGGAGCCTATGCCTTTCATATGGATGCAGGGAAATTTGCCGGCTGGCTGAAGTCGCTGGCCCTGAGCAACGGCGTCAGGCATGTTTCAGGCAGGATGCTCGACATCGAACGTGACGAACAGGGCCATGTGAAAGCGCTCGTTCTGAACGACAGGACGGTGATCAGCGGTGACCTGTTCCTCGATTGTTCAGGCCTCGCCGCATCGTTGACATCGCGGATTCTGCCGGCAAACTGGCAGAGCAGTTCCGATCGCCTGCTCTGTGACCGTGCTGTTGTGATTCGTAGTACGGCTCGCTCGCAGATCCCCCCCTTCACATCGTCACAAGCACTCTCGGCAGGCTGGATGTGGTCGATTCCCCTGCAGAATCAGACGGGCTCCGGTTATGTCTACAGCAGCCAGTTTGTGAACGATGAGTCAGCGCTGGATGAAGTCATCGCTGCTGTCGGTCGTTGGCGGAATCCTGATGTGGAACCCCGCCTGCTGCAGTTTTCGACCGGTCGTCGCCGCAGATTCTGGCATCACAATGTCATCTCTGCCGGGCTCGCGGCCGGGTTTGTAGAGCCACTGGAATCCAGTGGACTGCATCTGATCCAGACTGCGGTTGAGGAACTGCTCAGATACCTGCCGGACGCCACTTGTGGCGAATCCGTACAGCAGGCTTACAACCGCACGATGGCCCGTATTTTTGATGAAGTGCTGGATTTCGTGCAGCTGCATTACCTGCTCAGCCGTCGGAACGATGCGTTCTGGCAGGCTGCTCGCAGTACGGTGATCAGCGAAGACCTGCAGCATCGCCTGCAGCTTTATCGCGAGACCGGAATGCTGGATGAACTGCATCCTGCTGCATTTCCGGATGCCAGTTATTACTTTCTGCTTGCGGGTATGCAGCAGCTTCCGGAGCGAAGTTCACTGCTTGCTGCGAACGCGGATCAGCAGACTTTGCGTGAGATCAGAGCGGAAATGCTGAATCAGAATCGGAATATGCTGCGGGAACTTCCGCTCCACGAAGAAATGCTCCAACGCGTGCATGGAACTGCGTCGAAGAGAATGACTCCCTGAAGTTCGGAGTAGTTTATGTCAGGTCAGCATGCGGTACGTCGAGTCGCACTGGTGAGCATGACGCCACGAGTGGATGGCAATGAACATGGAGATCTGCAGCTTCCCTCCTATGGAATTCGGCGAATTCAGGCTGCGGTTCTGGCATGCCCCGAACTTGCTCATCTGGAAACACGACTGATTGACCTGACGGTGGCAGACTGCCGTGATTACGTGAATGAGCTGGAATCATTCGAACCCCAGGTCATCGGATTTTCGCTCTTCGTGTGGTCGATGCCGGTGCTGACCCAGGTTGCTCAGGAGATCCGGCGGCGACTCCCTCAATGTGTGCTGGTGTTCGGTGGTCCCTCTGCCCGACCGGAAGTGTTCGATCTGGCCTGGTATCGTCCGCGTCGGGAAGCTGTCGATGCTCTTGTCACGCGCGAGGGAGAAGTGACGTTCTGTGACCTTGTCAGAGCACTGGATCAGAGAGCGAGAACGCTGAGCATCAGAGAATGTCTGCAGCAGGTGACCGGGTTGCATCTGCCAGCAGCAGATCACTGGCTGTCAACGGGCGCCCGAAAACTGGTCAGAGTGCTGGACCACCTCGCTTCGCCGTACCAGATGGGGCTGATGCAGTACGGTGATGTTGGCTATCTGGAGACGTTTCGTGGTTGTCCAATGTCCTGTACGTTCTGTGAATGGGGGGCTGCAGACCTGTCGCGAGGCAGCTTCTCAGAAAAGTATCTGATTCGCGAACTGGAAGGCCTTCGCAATCATGGTTGTGATTCTGTGTTCAACGTGGATGCTGGTCTGAATCTGAATAAACAGGCATTTCGAAACCTTGCTGCCGCAGAGGCGAAAGTACAATTATTTCGGGAAAGTCGAATCTGGTGTGAGATCTATCCATCGATGATCCGCGATGAACATCTTGATTTTCTTTCGCATTGCGGGCCGTCCTATCTCGGGGTAGGACTGCAGTCGTTTGATCCACAGCTGTTGCAGCGGTTGAAAAGACCAACAGGGCTGAATGAGTTTTCAGATTCGATTCAAAAACTGGCAGCGGTGGCGACAAATCTCGAAGTGCAGGTGATTTTCGGGCTGCCAACGGATAGCTGGAGTGGTTTCATGGAGACCCTGACTCGTGCGATTGCTTTGCCGGCGACGGTGCGAGTTTACCATGCACTGGTGCTTCCGGATGCTCTGTTGACTCGAGGCGATCCGGAGTGGCAAATGCAGTTTGACGAGCGTTCGCTGGCGATGATTTCCTGCGCCGGATGGAGTGCGGATCAGATTCTTGAGATGCGAAGTCTGCTCGATCATGAATCTCTCGGGTGCGGGGGCAAAGCCGGAAAATACTGGTGGTCCTTTCCACCACCAGCGGCGCGGCTGCGTGATCCGAAATTTCCCGAGCGGTATTTCCACGCTGCTCCCTTGCGTCAGGATCATCCGCAGTGAACGCGCCCTCCATCAGTACCGGCAGCAGCAGACGTCGACGCGGACGACGTGTCGTTCTGGTCGCGATGTATCCTGCACGAGATGCAGCAATGCCGGAATTCATCTCGAATCACGGCATGCGGATGATTGAGGCC
>JALRDR010000777.1 GCA_023262145.1 Planctomycetaceae bacterium
GAACAGCCAAAAGATCAAAGGAAGATACGAGCTTTCTGTAGACACTTGTACCGCCATTTTAGACGGTATCACTTCGTATGACGGAAGGATCAGACTGCACCGGCATCGATCCATTGTCGTAACAGAGCGATCTGTTCGGCAGTCAACGGAGCCCCTTTGGGTGGCATCCGCACCTCAGGATCGGATGACGTGATTCGCTGCAGGATTGCACTGTGTTGCTGATCGCCGGGAGTAATCGCCGGCCCGTCGGATTCGCCGCCGCGAAGTACGGACTCACGATCGCTTAACCGTAGCCCACCGGCCGCCTTGCCGCCCTGATGACAGTCATAACAACGTTGCTCCAGCAACGGACCAATCTGCTCAAAATAGTCAACGGACGACTGCTGTTCCTGCTCCGCCTCAGCTGACACCTGATCGATCCTGGCTGCAACAAAGTGATCGATCGGATTCGCTGCCGTATAGCCTTCGGGCAATGCCGGGACAGGTACTGCCGGTACGGAGGCAAGCCATTCGCGGGCCGCCTGCCGCCGACTGTCCCAGTATTCCGCATGCTCAGCACGCTGCGCGGCCCGAGCAGACCTGTTCACAACTTGCAGCCATTGCCGACGCTCCTCTTCGTAGGCAGCCCAGCCGGCGTCCGTATAAGGAACATGTCGCTGTCCCGGTGACAGCAGTGACCACGACTCACTGCCGGCCAGAGAAATCGCAGCCACAGTCTCACCCAGTTCAGGCCGCTGTTTCTGCTTGCCTTTGATGTTCCCCAGCATGGTTTCAAGAATCACAAAGTGTTCCCCGCCCGGCGTCTCAAACTCGCACCATGCATCGCGATTTCCCGGTGGAGCAAAGCGGAAGTCCGGGCCCAGATCCAGGTAATCCTCCTGCACGGCCAGGGGGGTGTGTCCTTCGGAATCGAGCGTTCGCGGTCCGTTCTCCAGCACTTCCTTCCCATCTATCAGCAGCCGCGACAAGCCCCGCCCTCGTAACAGAAGCCGATGACGCCCGCCAGGCAGCTGCACAAGAGCCGACGCACGCATGTGAGCAGGATTCCGGCGATCTCCACGAACACCCGTCGCCACATACTTATGCGGTACCTCAAAGAACCCAAACACATCTTCCACGTATGATTCGGTGACTTCCGGTTCATCCGGCCAGCCGCTGGATTCCGGCACGCCCTGCTCGCTGATCTGTACCAGTACCCGTCCGGCGGGAATCATCTCGCGAGTAACCGCAGGTGGTGGCGGTACGTACTGATAACGCAGGGACATCTGCTGTGGATCGAGTTTCGACCGATAGATTGCCAGGTTGTCGAGCCAGCCATTGAACGATGATGACTCCCCGCGAGTAAACCCGGTACCGATCACGAGGTCATCGGCATCCTGCACTGGCGGCAGATCAGTCGCACCACTTTCCTCCCAGCGACCATCCACCAGTTTTCCATCGATCCACGCCTGCAGGCTGTCGGCATCGCCGAACGTAAACTGCAATGCCACGTGATGCCAGCCGGTGGACGGAATCGACGGGTTGCTCCACCAGCGATGCCATGCTCGCTCTTTCGTCTGCGGATGTTCGCTGGTGAACAGAATGCCAAACTGAGCCCCGGAGTCGGTGCCGAGGAATCGCACGGAATAATTCTGGTTATTCTCCGGGAACTCTTCGCCGTGCTGCACATGCCGTCCCTTGCCAAGAACATAAGCAAAACCGCCCTTGCTGATTGACCGAAAACGAACCCACGTCTCAAAGGCGAATGTCTGTCCCGGACCGAATCGCACATCCATGAACCCGCCGCGTTCATGATCGGAAACCACAATTGCCCCTTCGTGCCCCACGAAGGACATAGCCTGATTATCCGTGGCAAAGCCGGGATACTTCGGCGGACGCGGGCCGTCGGCCAGAGTCCCATATTTGCCCAGCCAGGCCCCTGCCGCAGCCGCTCCGTCGAACCGCCATTCCAGAATCGGATCATCGGCCGGCAGGCTGGTGAGTGGCAGCAGGAATGCAAAAAGGAGCGTGCGGAGTTTCATTGCGGCAGGAACTTACGGGCAGCAGCGGAATCGAAATCGGAAACTGAACTTCCACAGGAACGGATTTTACCCCAGACAAGCGGTCACTCGCGAGCCAAAAGACGTTGACGAGGAGTTGGAGTGTCAGTGTTAGCCGACATCTTTACAGAAATGCAATCCGTAGAGTATCACGACCGCCAAGCTGGCAAACAGCCCGTCTTGCGCAGGACGATGAAGCGCTGCTACCTTCCCCTTTGCACCTGTCTTCTCCTCCACGCCGCTGCACTGGGTCGCACCACCTGGAATCCTGGCCACCAATTCGTCAGAATCCACATTGGTTCGCTTGTATGTTTTTCCATCGCTCCAGCTATGGACCTGCCCTGATGTCTGCCCTCCACTTGCACCAGCCTGGCCGCCACCGACCACGCCGCCGTTCCATCTGCATCCTGTTCGTACTCCTGAGTGCATTGCTGCGACCAGGCACCACACATGGCGACGAATCAGATCCGCTCGTACTGCTGGTGCAGACTCTGACATCCACCACGGACACCGGCGTCCAGGCCGCTCTGCTGAAAGGCATCCTCAGCGGGCTGGAGGGCCGTCGCAATGTTCCTGCCCCTGCCGGCTGGATGGAACTCCGCCGGCTGCTGGCTCAGAGCGATTCCGAAGCCGTCCGGGAGCGAGCCGCACAGCTGTCTCAGATCTTTGGTGACAGCGAATCGCTGGCACGGGCCCTGGCGATGCTCAACGACACTTCAGCAGATGCCGCACAACGACGGGCCACGCTCAGTCTGCTGCTGAACCAGCAGAACAAGCAGGCTGCCGAGCTACTGCCCGCGCTGCTGGACGATCCGCAGATTTCGCTGGATGCGATTCGCGGATTCGCCATCGTCGAAAACAAGGCTGGACCATCGTTGCTGTTGCAGCGCTACCCGAAACTGGAGGCTCCGCAGCAACGCGCAGTCATCGAAACACTCGCCTCCCGCAAGGTCTATGCAACCGCACTTCTGCAGGCGATCGAAGATAAAGTCGTAACTCGCGACGACGTCCCGGCGCAGGTCGCTCGTACGATGCAGCAGTTGCTGGGTACAGAATTCACCGCCGTCTTCGGCGAAGTGCGGCAGATTGCCACTGACCGCGAACAGTTGCTGTCAAAATACAAAGCGCTCTGCTCAACGGATGCTGTGGAAGCAGCGGATCCGGGACGCGGCAGAGCGATCTTCCAGAAGACTTGTGCGGCCTGCCATACCCTTTACGGCACCGGTGGTAGTGTTGGCCCTGACCTCACAGGTTCCAACCGTGCCAATCTGGAATACATTCTGCTCAACAGCGTCGATCCCAGTTACGACGTTCCCGATGCCTACAAGACCGTCTCCGTGGTCACTGTGGACGGACGCGTGGTCAACGGAGTGCTCGCCGAAGAGGACGCTGCTCGAATCGTGCTGAAGACCGCTGAACAGCCGCGAGTGGTCATCGCCAGGGAAGATATTGACGAGCGAGTCATCTCAGCGAAGTCGATGATGCCGGATGGTCAGCTGGACAAGATGAAACCGCAGGAGGTGCTGGATCTGATCCGTTACCTGCGAACAACAGAACAAGTGGAGCTGCCGCAATGAGTACCAGAACTCCTCTTCCCAACAGGAACACAACACCCATGCGAGCTGACTCAATGTCTCCGACGTCCGCAATTCTCCACTGTCTGCGCCTGACACTTCTGCTACTCCTTGCTGACGGTGTTACGGCACAGGAAAGTCGTAATCTGCTGCCCAGACAACAGCACAAGGACAGCGATGCGCCATTTCTGCAGCCCGCAGAAGCAGTGGCAAAGATGGCGATTCCGGCTGGCTTTGAGGTATCGGTATTCGCTTCGGAACCGGATATCGCCGAACCCATCGCGTTCTGCTTTGATGATCGCGGACGGATGTGGGTGGCAGAGAACTTTAACTATCAGACCCGCCGTCAGCACACCGGAGATCAGGTCAGCCGGATTCAGATTCTGGAAGACACCGACGGTAACGGCACCTTCGACACAAAAAAAACCTTTACCGACAAGCTCACCTTCACCTCAGGGCTGGCCTGTGGATTTGGCGGTGTGTTTGTGGGCTCCCCGCCGAATCTGACTTTTATCCCCGACGCCGACGGTGATGATATCCCTGACGGGCCTCCGGAGATCCTGCTGGACGGCTGGGGCATCGATGACCGCCATGAAACCCTGAACAGCTTCATCTGGGGACCTGATGGGTGGCTTTACGGTTGCCATGGCGTGTTTACTCATTCGCAAGTCGGCAAGCCCGGTGCAGACGACTCCGAGCGTCAGTTCATCGATGCCGGAATCTGGCGCTACCACCCGACTCGCCGGACGTTTGAGATCTTTGCTCGCGGGTTGTCGAATCCGTGGGGCTTTGACTTTAACGACCACGGTCAGGGCTTTGCCACCTGCTGCGTAATTCCGCATCTGTTCCACGTCGTTCAGGGTGGTACGTATCACAAGCAAAGCCGTCCCCACGTGAACCCGTACATTTACGACGACATCAAGACCATCCGCGATCACGCTCACCTGTCTGCGCATGGAGGGGCACGATTCTACCTCGCGGATACGTTTCCGCCTGAATATCACGATCGCCTGTTCATGTGCAACATCCACGAACACGCGGTGCTCACCGACGTAATGGAACGCGTTGGATCCAGTTATGTGGGGCACCACGGCGACGATTTCATGCCCACCAATGACCTGGCCTGGGTCGGGTTCAGCGTGGAGATCGGACCGGAGGGCGGCGTGTACATTCTGGACTGGCACGACCAGGACGTCTGCGGAAATGCCGTGAAATTCGCCAACAGCGGTCGCGTCTATCGCATTATGCCAAAGGGGGCCAAACCAGCGCCACGGCCGAATCTGCGAACCCTCAGCGACCTTGAACTGGCCGAACTGCAATTGCACAGCAATGACTGGTGGGTCCGCCAGGCACGCACGCAACTGCACTTCCGAGCAGAAAGCGGAACACTGGACGCCCCGGCCGTACATGCGCGGCTCAACCGCATGCTGGCTGATGCCCCAGGCAGTCCAAAGAAGCTGCGTGCACTGTGGGCGCTTTATGTCACCAAAGGACTCAGCCCGCAGCGACTGACGACGCTGTTGCAGCATGACGATGAATACGTGCGTGCGTGGTCCATTCAGTTTCTCTGCGATCACCACGACATTAATGCTTTTCAGCCGCAGCAACAGGCAAAGACTTCTCTGGACGATACGCTGCTGCAGCAGTTCGCGGAGATGGCTGCACATGACGATTCGCAGGTAGTGCGTCTTTATCTGGCTGCGGCGGCACAGCGTCTTCCCTTTGCTCAACGCTGGCCGCTGCTGGCCGGGCTGATCTCGCATCCGGAAGATATGGAAGACAACAACCTTCCGCGTATGTACTGGTTTGCACTGGAACCAATGGTGCCTCAGCATCCGCAGCATTCACTGCAACTTGCGATTGCAGGAAAGATCCCTGCCATTCCGGAATTCGTAGCACGGCGACTCGTCACAGGCAGCGGTGAATCTGCCGAACCGGATCAGGCTCAACTGGAAAAGCAATGGGGCCAGGTGATCCAGACGCTCGCAGCACAGCTGCGTGTCAGCAACGTCGGCGAAGGCGGTGTTGTGCGGCACAATGTCTTCCGCAATCAGACAGCGGTCCAGACGCACCCGAAGGATCGGCAGACTCCCTGTGTGCTGACCCACGATCGTCTGCAGGTACCGGAAGGCAGGCAGACGCATCTGAAATTAAGAGTGAGCCACCATCCGCATGGCGACTGGCAGCTGAGAGTGCTGGCTGGCGACAAAGTGCTCACCGATCAGATCATCGGAACGGAAACGGTGGGAAAGCAGGAGTGGCTGGACATTGTCGTCGATCTGACTCCCTTCGCCGGTCAGACCATTCCGCTCACGTTGGAAAACAGAGCCAATAACTGGCAGAACGAATGGGCCTACTGGAATAGAGTGGAAGTGGTTTCTCAGTAACACCGGACACTACTGACCAGTTGAGACGACGCTTTTGCTTTCGCCGGTCCTTCACTTAGCATCTCGTGCCGCTGGCCAGGTCTGCTGAGTCTGTTACGGTGGCGGCCGTCGCAACTGACTGCCGACGCAAGGACTCCTCGCGGCAATCTCAGGATGCAGTTCTCAGGATGCTCAGCATGGTGATTCGACTTCTGCCATTTCTTGTGAGCCTGTTGCTCGCGCCCGGTACTCAGGCAGCAAAGCAGCCCAACATCATCTTTTTTCTGGTTGACGATCTGGGACAGCGTGACCTCGGCTGCTACGGCAGTCAGTTCTACGAGACACCAGCGATTGACCAGTTGGCTGCCGAGGGAATGCTGTTCGTCAATGCCTATTCCACCTGCCACGTCTGTTCACCCAGTCGCGCGAGCATCCTGACTGGCAAATATCCCGCCCGAACTAACCTGACTGAATGGCTGGGTGGGCGTCCGGAGCGACCCTACGAAGCACTGCATCACGGCGAGAAAATCACGGCCTTGCCCGATTCCGAACAGACGCTTGCCGAAACACTGAAGGCTCACGGCTATGCCACCGCCAACTACGGCAAGGCACACCTCAATCGTGATCCGACGACTTACGGTTTTGATGAAGCCATCACTGGCTGGGTACGCTCTTACTATCACCCGTTTTCGCCAGCCTACAACCAGAAACTGCCAGCCCGGGAAGGAGACTACTTCACTGATAAGCTCACCGATGCCGCGCTGGATTTCATTGAACGCAACAAGGAACGCCCGTTCTTCGTGCACATGGAACATTTCTCGGTACATGATCCGATTCAGGGACGTCGTGACCTGGTGCGGAAATACGAACGCAAGCTGGCTGCAATGCCGCAACAGCCCGGTCCGGACTACATTCTGGAACCGAATCCTGATGATCCGCCGCCATCCGCAGCAGAGCTGCAGCAATTGGCAGACGACGATAGGCAGGACCTGCATCAGCAGAAACGCGTCTGGTGGGTGAAGCAGAAGCAGGACAACCCCGAGTTCGCTGCAATGGTGGAAGCAACGGACCAGAGCCTTGCCCGCATTCGCGCGAAGCTGCGGGAACTGGAGTTGGAGGACAATACCATCATCATCTTCACCGCAGACAACGGCGGTATGTCCGCCTCTAACCAGTACTGCGGCATCGATCACCCTGACGCAGTTCTCAACGCCCGCTTTGCCAGTTCCAACCTGCCGCTCCGCGGCGCCAAGGGCTGGAATTACGAAGGTGGTATTCGTGTCCCGTTGATTGTGCAATGGCCAGGGCAATTGCCGCCAGGCAGCCGTTCGCAGGCGATTGTCACCGGCACAGACTTCTATCCAACGCTGCTGGAAATGCTGGATCTGCCTTTGCTGCCGGAACAGCATCAGGATGGACGCAGTTTTGTCGCGGCCCTGCGACAGCAGCCGTACGAACGCGGCCCCATTTACTGGCACTTTCCGCACTACAGCAACCATGGCTATCAGAGTCCGAACGGAGCCATTCGGTCTGGCCGCTACAAGCTGATTGAGTACTAC
>JALRDR010000354.1 GCA_023262145.1 Planctomycetaceae bacterium
GATCTTTTCCTTCATGAATAATGCAACCGACTCTACGCCGGTATTTCTTGGCATCGATCTTGGCGGGACCAACATCAAAGCGGGAATCGTCGACAATTCCGGCACCGTGCTCAGTTCCACCAGCCTGCCCACAGAATCAAACGGTGGTCCCGAACACGGTGTCTCCAGGATGCTGCTGGCCGCCCGACAGGCTGCGGAGGCTGCCGGAATTCCGCTCACCACCGTTTCTGCCAGCGGTCTGGCCAGTCCCGGAACGATGGACCTGCGCCAGGGAATGCTGCTGGAACCGACAAACCTGCCGGGATGGGATAACTTCCCGATTCAACTGCGGATGGAACAGGCTCTGGGGCACAAGGTTGTGCTGCAGAATGATGCCAATGCCGCAGCCTACGGAGAATACTGGGCGGGACAGGCACGCAATGCCGGCAGTATGGCCTTCTACACGCTCGGAACAGGGCTCGGCGGTGGCCTCATCATCGACGATCATATCATCGAGGGTGAAAACTCCCACGGCTCCGAACTGGGGCACGTTGTGCTGGAAATCGAAAATGGACGTTACTGCAAAACGGGCCAGTATGGCACCGCCGAAGCTTATGTCAGTGCCACAGCGCTGCTGGAACAGTTCACTCTGAAACTGCAGGCCGGCGCCGAAACAAGCGTGCGGGAACGCATCAACTCCGGCGAAGAACTCAGCCCCCTGATCATTTCCGAAGAAGCCGAACAGGGTGACCCGCTCTCTGAATCGCTGATCATGGAAATGGCCATGTACCTCGGCGTTACAATCACATCCTGCGTGCATATCATCGATCCCAGCATCGTGCTGCTGGGCGGGGCAATGACGTTCGGACGCAACAGCACTCGCATTGGACGGCAGTTTCTGGAACGAGTGCGGGACGAATTTCGCCGCCGCACATTTCCAACACTGGCGGAACGAACCGTCATCGACTGGGCATCACTTGGTGGTGATGCAGGCTTCATCGGTGCGGCAGGGTGTGCTCGCAGAGCTTTCCTCCGTGGCTGATCCCATCTCAGTTCGCTGCCGTAAAGCCTGTCGCAGGCTGCCGCGTTATCCCGCTGCCGTGACCACTTCCCGGGAAGTGATCAGCGCCGGAGCTTCTGCTCGAGGAAACTTCAGCGTAAAGGTGGTGCCACGTCCCACCTCGCTCTCCACGCGAATCCGCCCCTTGTGGGCTTCCACAATGCGACGGCACAGCGCCAGGCCCAGGCCCGTTCCGCCCTGGCCATTCTCATCCGGCTTCTTGGTGGAATAGAACGCATCGAAGATATGCTTCAGCTTCTCAGGTGCAATCCCGCAGCCACTGTCAGCAACAGCGATCTCTGCCCAGCCATCACCCGCATTGTCGCGGATGCTGATGTGCAGTCGTCCGCCCTCCCGCATCGCCTGGCGAGCGTTCACGATCAGGTTCATGAGCAGCTGCTGCACCTGACTGGAATTGATCTTTGCCCAGACAGTGCCCGGGGCATCGAGCTCAACGTTGACACGATGAATCTGCAGATCCTTGCGAACAAGCACCAGCACATCCTCCGCCACACGATGCAGATCGTGAGATTCGATGCGGGAGGAGGTGTTGCGGGCGTAGCTGAGCATACCGGTGGTAATCACCGCAGCCCGCTGTGACGCTGAGAGAATTCGATCGAGACAGCGATCACGTGTTTTCTCATCCTTGTGACGCACGCCCATCTTCGCGTAGTTGATGACCGTCGTCAGGATGTTGTTGAACTCGTGCGTGATCGACGATGCAAGAGCCCCCACCGAGCTCAATCGCTGTGCTCGCAGCAACTCTTCCTCAAGCGTGGAGATTCGCTGGATCAGTTCCTCTGTCCGACATTCCGAGTCCATAATACCTGCTTCTGGCTCTCTTCGAGCGACCGCTCGAGTTGCGTTCTCATGTCCACCGCAGGGTTCCTGTGACACCTGCCGCAAACTTATCGTCTCTGACGATTTGAACGCTGAAGCCCACTCTGAGGGTAATAGCAGGATTCGCGATTCCAGCAGCTCTGCCCGAACAGGGAGGACGCCATTCTCCTTACCTGCCAAACCGAAATGGCTTTCGGATCCCGCAGGGTTTACCCAGACTACGGAACCGGCAGCGGGTATTGCGAGGATCCAAAGGATGCCCGACACCCCTGGGAATCAGTCTGCATCCGGGTCTCCCAGACGACGCATTTCCCGCTGCAGCAACGCCTGCATCTGCTCCAGCCGATCAGCGTACGCCGGATCTCCGGCCAGATTCGTCTGATCGGGCAACGGTTGAATCCCCGTGGCTGCAATCACTTCCGGCCGCTGATGCTCCGCCAGAAACTCTTCCGGGTTACTGCTGAGATTGAACAGCTGAACCTCATCAACACCTCGATCAGGTGCCTGGTAGGTGATCAGTTTCCAGTCGCCACGACGCAGACAGCGAATTCCCGGTTTCGATCCGCCCGAATAAACACCGTACAGCAGATCTCGAGTCTGCTCCGCCGTTCCGCTCAGCACCGACCGCATGCTCAGCCCCTCGCTGGATTCCGGAACGGGAACCCC
>JALRDR010001009.1 GCA_023262145.1 Planctomycetaceae bacterium
ATGCCCTTTACCGCCAGCAACACCATCATCAGTATTCCCGCCCAGACTGATCAGCCCGGCAGGAAACTCCGCGGCAAAAATCTCAAAGCGAGCACCCTCGTCCAGCTCCACCGTGAGTTCAGTACGTTCGAAACGTTCGCGCAGCCAGCCCGGTGCCTGCTGTCGCATATCGTTCCCCACATACACCCGCACCGGCAGCACCGCAGTCATGCGGAGCCAGTCTGCACCTGCTGAACCATCATCACCGTTCGCAGTACGAATCAGATCCAGTCCGACTAACTGTTCCGGAACCCTGCTGAATCGATACTGCCGATCAGTATACGCTGCTGCCCCTTCTCGAAGACCAGACGGGATAATCCGGAAGTGATTCTGACTGCGGGTGCTGAGCTGGCTGGCTGCTGCAATGCGATTCGGACTCGGTGCAGCCGTCGGCTCCGCTGCGTCAATCGGGCGACCGCGAAGCATGCGCTCCACAATTCCGGCCCCGGTTCGCTCCAGCCACAACTCCGCAATCTCACGGATCTCTGCAGACGGCTCATCGTTGAGCAGACCGCTGACCGCCTGGCGTTCCAGCTCGTGCGTCTCCAGCAGCGACAGCAACGCGGCCCTGCGAACGCCCTCCCGCGAATCAACCAGCAGTGCCCGCAGGTCACCCTGAGTAATCTGCCGCCGCAATGCCTGCCAGCCTGCATAAAACACAGTGGGATCTGCTTCTGACGCCAGCAACTCCAGCAGGCCCGGCAACAGTTCCTGCTGACTGTGTGGCGCTCGCAGAACCCCCTGTACTGCAGCCATACGCAGCCGTGGTTCCGCATGCCGCATGGCGTCCTGCAGCACCGCATGCAGCGCAGGCGACGGCGAAAATGCCACGCGACTTTGTTCCGACATGATCCGCACTGCCTGAATCTGCAGATTGAGCGACGTTGTGGGAGTGCCTGCAAGCAGACCTTTCAGGAACTGGTCAATCGCCGCATCACGCGGCGGCATGCGTCCCAGCGTCCACACAGCCCAGGTTTCCTGCTGCGTCGACAGTGTTCCACCCTGCAAGTGGCGAATGAGTTCATCCCGGACTGCCGGACCTCGACGTACCAGCTCGTCCTGAGCATCGATGTGGTGTACCGCAACGGGGCTGGAAAAATCCGCAAGAAGCTCACCTGTTGTTCGCAGCGATGCATCGTAGTTCGCAGGAGCAACCCGGAGGCTGTCCGTCGGAGCGATACGATAAATGCGGCCTTCGTTGCTGAGCTGTCCGTCCTTCCATTCGGCACCATAGCCTGTGCTCCAG
The DNA here is from genome assembly GCA_023262145.1 of Planctomycetaceae bacterium. Classification (GTDB taxonomy): domain Bacteria; phylum Planctomycetota; class Planctomycetia; order Planctomycetales; family Planctomycetaceae; genus SXXK01. Next base: position 1,286 of record JALRDR010001009.1, read on the forward strand.
CCCAGCACCCATAACGCACCATCCGGACCAAATTCCAGATCCGTCGGACGAAACAGGGATTTTCCGCCCACGATGAACGGCTCCCAGTCACCACCCGCAGGCCTCATCATCGCGCCGTCCCATTGCGGTCGCCACACAAACGTCGTCTTTCGCAGCCAGTCGTTGATAAAATAAACGCCACGATACTGATCCGGAAACTGTGGCGAATCGCCAAAGATCACTCCCGTCCCGGAACCTTCAAACAGCGGTCCACTCACAGCGGCCGTCGCCGCATGATGTTCCGTTGACCAATGTGAACTCCACGGGTGGTTCCAGCCGAAGTGAGCCCCATCGAAGGGCATGAAGACCCGGTCACCACTGGTCTGGTCGTTATCTGTTCCCAGCCAGTTGAATCCATCATCCAGCGCAATATCCCAGGGGTTACGAAACCCGCGAGCAACAATCTCCAGATTCGCGCCGCCGTCATCACATCGCAGGATACCGCCATCCATGCCCCAGTCGTCAGCCGGATCGTGATAGGCATGCTGATAGCTCTCGGGAGTATGGAACTCGGGCAACGGAAAATCCGGAGTTCCCTCGGGCGCAGTCACGCCCCACAAATCACGGAAGGGCCTGGGAGCATAACGGCCGGGTATACTCAACCCCTTGGAGTTACCCTTGCTCATATACAGCCGACCATCCGGAGCCCACGTCAGGCCATGCAGGCCGTGCTCCAGATTTCCCAGATCGCTATAGACGCGAATGTACTCATCCGCAACATCATCGCCATCCAGATCACGAACAAGCGTCAGGTCGGGCGCGTTGGCCACCCACAGGTCACGACCATGCCATGCAAGTCCCTGCACATTGTTGAACCCGGTCGCGAACACCTTCGTCTGATCAGCGCTGCCGTCCTGATCGCTGTCGAGCACCATCACCACACTGTCAGCAGGTGTCTCGGGAGTCGGACTGCGGTACTGCGGCCCCATCCCGACAAACAAACGGCCGCGAGCATCGAAGGCCATGGAACACGGTTGCCGCACCAGTGGTTCCCGTGCAAACATCGTGACCGTAAATCCGTCCGGTACGGTTGGCAGAGCATTCAGGTCGGCAGCCTTGTCACCAAAGTCAGCGGCCGGCAGCAAAGAACCGGCAAGAACAACAAAGATCAGGGCCAGCCGTTGCACAGACTTCATGCAGTGTGATCCTGTTGGCATGTGCAGATAAACATTCTGCAGCGCTATAAATGCTGCAACGCGGTCGATAACCACGACAGCATACCGTGAAACCGCTGGTGTGCCATCTCGGGATACACATTCCCCTTACACATCAGCATGCCCCGCGATCCGAATCATCGCAGCGTCCAGCACAGTCCTGCCACCTTTCCATCCGTTGGCCACGTCCTGACGATGCGTCAAATCGCCCTGTACGAGATCAGGCAACGCCGCAGGACCCGAAGACATATCAACAGCAGGAACAGACTGATCCCCGCTGCCTGTCCGGGTTCCGGAACCGGTGACGCAGACAGTTCCACCAACAGCTGCCGAGATTGTCGCCCGACTGAGCTCCGTCCATGGTTCCCTGAAACGAACGAGTAGCGTCAGTCGGCACATAAAACGTCTTCGTCGCACCGCCGGCATCAAGCCCATCGCCGATGAAAAACACTTGCCTTGATTCCGGGCTGAGCGTCAAGAAATCGGTTCCTGAGGTAACAGAATCCAATGCCGCAGGTGCAGCAGTCAGTCCAGTCAAACGTCAGAAGGAACGTCAGAAAGGACAGGCACTCCAGAATAGTTGCGTGGAGAATCAGTACGTGGCACCTTTTGGTGGGTCCGTGGGTAAGTGGCTGGCAC
>JALRDR010001045.1 GCA_023262145.1 Planctomycetaceae bacterium
AGTAAGATTCCCAGTTGCGGTAAGGATTTCTCTGAGGATCTGCCGGTTTTCCCTGCTCAAGACGCGTTTCGGCGGCCCCAATCCAGACCTGATCACTCAATTTGAGCCCGAATCAACGCCCCCGGACGGAACGACAGCCGCCGTCTGCCCCTGCAGATCTTTCGCATCCCCCGGATACCGATAGTACACTTCCAGCGTTAACGTCGACAGACAGGTGGCCAGCAGTCGGCCTCCGGCAACGCTGAAACTGGCACGATCTCGAGGCGTCCAGCTGCCGCTTTCCGGACCTTCACGCTCCTGCGTCAGCACCAGTTCGTCCCGCATGCGTTCATTCCAGCGATCCCACTCCGCTCCCCCCCAGCTCTTCATGACCTGAGTCGCGAAGTAGCAGTAGTACAGATTCTCATACGGACCACGCTGATCCAGTAGTTTCACTCCGGCCGCAAGATCGCCATCAGTCCGTTCCCAGCCCAGCAGCGAACGGCTGTACAACGCCATTGCTGTCAGGGAAATCTGCCAGGACTTCTTCTGCACCTCATACCCATACCGCCCTTCACCATCAATCGCGACATTGTCAAAGTACGTCTGCGCCAGCCGGAATGTATGATCCGGCAGTTTCAGTCCCGCCTTGCGCGCCGAATTGAGCGCCATGATCTGGATGGCCGTGCAACTTGTGGAACCGGGCTGCTGAGGTACATACCTCCAGCCACCGCCAACAGGGTCCTGCGAGGCAATCAGAAATCGAACTGCCTCTTCACAGGCCGCTCGCAAAGTCCGGTCACCGCTGCGATACCACGACTCACACAACACCAATGTTGCTGCACCGTGTGTGTAATACGCATAATTTGGTTCCGGATCGTCGTCGCGCTGGTTGAGTACGCCGCGGAGATCCAGGCCGGCCGGAACACGTCGCCCCGATCGCAGCAGGTGCTGCAGCCCAGCCTGCACCTGTTCTCGATAATCCCCCTGACGATGGGTCTGACCGGAAGCAAGAAACGGCATCAACGCATAGGCAGTCGCGGCAATGGAATTCTGTGTTCGACCGGGACGAGAACATTTTCCGATATCCGTGAAGTCCCAGCTGCCATCTCTGCGCTGACACCCCGCCAGCCAGGCCAGCGCTCGAGCAACGGCTTCTTCACTTTCTGCAGTGCCGCCATAACGATCGAGAAGTTCCTGCCTGGTCGGAGCCGCAGCGGCTGTCGGACCACTACTACGGCCGGCGAGGGCAGATGCGGCGGCTGCAGCGGTCGCCGCAGCAGGCTTCAGATCCGGCAACTTGATCTGTGGCTCGGCAATCTCAGGCTGCATCACCGGCTGACTGGCCTCCGCCAGCATCTGCTCCGGGACTGACGGCTCCGGGACATCCACTGGTTCAGGCTGCTGCGTCTCTGCAGTAAACTCCTCCGTCTGCAGTTCACTGACGTCAGTATCCGACGCAGCCCCCAGGAGCGGTGACAAACGCGGTGGCTGGTAAATCTCCAGCTGGAACCACGCCAGCAGCAACAGCACCGACAGTGTCACCAGCGAACTTGCCATCGCTGACTTTCCATTGCGACGCAGTTCCTGCAGGAATGGACGCTGACCAGCTGAGAATTCAGACTTCGATTTCTCCGTTCTGACTGCCGTGAAACGCAGCGCGGCCTGATCCTCCACGGCAGCCATCTGAGCTCGCTCCAGCACCCGCTGCACACTTTTCCCACGCCGCCGTACCCCGT
>JALRDR010000166.1 GCA_023262145.1 Planctomycetaceae bacterium
ACCGAAATACCAGCGTTAATCGCAGGACGAATACCTGCGTTGAACAGCGAGGTTTCAAGGAAGATCTGGCCGTCCGTAATCGAAATCACGTTCGTCGGAATGTAAGCTGAAACCTCACCCTCCAGTGTCTCAATGATGGGCAATGCCGTCATTGATCCGCCGCCAAGCTCGTTATTCAGCTTCACAGCACGCTCAAGCAGACGACTGTGGCAGTAGAACACGTCCCCGGGAAACGCCTCACGCCCAGGCGGACGACGCATCAGCAGTGACAGCTGACGGTAGGCCACAGCCTGCTTGGAAAGGTCGTCGTAGACGACGAGTGTATGCTTGCCTTCATACATGAAGTGCTCCGCCATCGCCGCACCGGCGTAGGGAGCAATGTACTGCAGCGGGGCAGCATCTGAACCGGTCGCCGCCACCACAATTGTGTAGTCCAGAGCTCCATTCTGACGCAGAACTTCGATGACACCCGCGATCGACGAAGCACGCTGACCGCACGCCACGTAAACGCAGATGACTCCTGTGCCCTTCTGGTTCAGAATCGTATCGATCGCGACCGCTGTCTTGCCCGTCTTGCGGTCACCAATAATCAGCTCGCGCTGACCACGACCGATCGGCGTCATCGCGTCGATGGCCTTGATCCCGGTCTGCAACGGCTGCTTCACCGGTTGGCGTTCCGCCACACCGGCCGCCTGCCATTCTACAGGACGGGCATGGTCCGTAATGATCGGCCCCTTGCCGTCAAGCGGAGTGCCGAGCGGATCAACGACGCGCCCCAGCAATGCCTCCCCGACCGGGACCGAAAGCAGTTTGCCCGTCGACCGGACCTCGTCGCCCTCGGTGATCTTGAGATAGTCACCAAGAACAACGACACCCACGCTGCTCTCTTCAAGGTTAAACGCAAAGCCGCTGACGCCGCTCGAGAATTCCACCATCTCGCCGGACATCACAGTCGACAGCCCGGTGCATCGCGCAATCCCGTCGCCGACCTCAATTACGCGACCAACTTCCGCAGTCTGGATCTGACCCCGAAAGTCCTCAATCTCCGTCTGGATGACTGAAGCGATCTCGTCCGATTTGAATTTCATTGAATGCTCTCTCCACCAGACGACCCTGCAGCGTTTTCAGCCGGGATCGCAGCGATGAATCATAAACGGTATCACCAACCTGAAGTACAATACCACCAAGCAATGAAGCGTCCACAGACTCCTGCAAAATCGCCTCAAAGCCAAACTGAGACTTCAACGCCTCGCACACCTGGGTTCGAGTAGCATCGCTGAGCGGAACCGCTGAGCGAACTTTGACACGCTGACGCCCGTTTGACCGTTCCTGCAAACGTATCGCTACCTCACAAATCTCCGGGAGCACTGACAGTCGCCCGTGGCGAGCCAGCACCTGCAGAAAATTTGTGAAAAATTCCGAAGCAGCAGAAGCAATGACCGCTCTGATCAGGGCCAATTTCCGACTGCGATTCAAAGAGTCACCAAACAGCATTTCACGGTACTCGGGATTGACTGCCAGCACGTCGTCCAGAAACGAAGACAGTGTTTCCACCGCATCCGGTTCCCCGACACGCTTCGCACCCTCGACATACGCCTGTGCGTACATCGTCGCCACCGCCAGCACACCGGGTTCCTCCAGTGATCGCTCAGCACGACTTTTCACGGATGCATTCGACATAGCTCAAACCCAACCACGCTTCTGAGATGAGTCACTCTTCAACGACAATAACCGACAAACCAAATCTACGCGTTGCGGTGAGCACTCATGCTCCCCACCCGCAATAGATCCGCAAACTGAACAAGCCAACAGAACTCAAAACAACAATCAACCATCAACGTTCCGGTCGCAAGGAAACAACCGTAAGCAACCAACCGTCAACGACCACGATGAGCCGCTGCAAGCGAAGCCGCCGCAAACCCTGAGCCTTCCACTGGGAGCAACCAGCAGAACGCTCCAGACAGTACAACGCTGCAATGCGGTTAAATCCACAGAGTCCAACAGACGATGGCCTGTGAAACACAGGCCCACCGGCAATTGCCCCGCAGAAAACATGCAAAGCAAGAGCCCCGAACCTCTGTTGGTGAGCCAAAATCAAAACCCAACGCAACCCATCAAGTGCGAAAATCAGACTCGAAGAAGCCCGTTTGAAAGATCACCGGACTTCCCATCGATCCAGCCGAAGTCCTGCAGCCCCCGTTAACAGTCCGGCACACCAGCAGTCTGGTACACGACTCAACAGGAACTCAGCAACAACGACCACTCCAAAACCGAGGGATCACCCCCTCGATCACGCAGAATCTGAACATAACCGCACCACAAATCAGGAACTCAGCTGTGACAACGCCTCGCTGACAAGCCGCTCCTGATCTGCCGCTGCCACCGCCCGCCCCAGAACTTTCTCTGTCGCAAGGACGATTCGGCTATTCGCCTGCTTAAACACCTCGGCCAACGCCGCATTCGTAGCAAGACGAATATCTTCCTCAGCGCGAGTCTTCATGGAGGTCACCTGCGCTTCCGCGCTGGCGACAATATCAGCCGCCGTACGCTCCGCATCACGCTTTGCTTCGGCGATGATCTCACTGACTCGATGCTCCGCTTCCTTGAGCTTCTGCTGGTACTCAGCCAGCCTCTGTTCCGACTGCTTGCGGTTTTCTTCCGCCTGAGCAATCGCAGCGAGAATGCCGGCCTCTCGTTGATCAAGCCCCTCAATCAGCGGCCTCCAGGCAAACTTACCCAGAACGCCAATGAAGAGCACGAATACCACAAAAGACCAAAGAGCAAGATCACCCTTCAGCTTCATCGGTACTCCCGTGTCATGCCCGTCACCACCATGACCGTCATCGCCATGACCGCCTTCAGCATGAGCATCCTCCGCCTCTACTGGCATCACTGCCGCAGCCGACGAAGAAACAGATGCAAGTACAGCAAACAGGACGACCCCGCAAAGCAGAAATCGACTGAAACGCTGGTATGAACTGCACACAGATATCATTTGAGACATCCCATGTTCAAAGAAGCACGGCAATTACTTACTCAGGAAATCATACAGACGATCAGGCCGATGACTGCTGCACCTTCGATCATCGCCGCGACGATAATCATGCTGCCTTTGATGTCACCAACTACCTCCGGCTGTCGAGCCATGCTCTCGAAAGCAGCAACAGAGAGCCGGGAAATGCCCAGACCAGCACCAATCACAACCAAGCCAGCACCGATCGCACCGCCCAGCTCTATCAGGGCAGCCGCTTTTTCAGACGCTGCCGCAGCACCTTCAGCAGCACCGTCTTGAGCCATGGCAGGAACAGCTGTAGCAACAAATGCAGCTGCCAGCAACATCGCAAACTTCAGGATCTGAGACACAACTAACTCCTCTAGACAACGTCATCTAAACGCGGCCGCGACTCCTGAGACTGACTGCCCGGAAGCCACCGCAAACCTCAAAACTAATGTTTGTGAACCGCACCAGCGATAAAAATTGTCGCCAGAAACGAGAACACGTATGCCTGCAGAACTGCCACAAGCAGTTCCAGAATCCCAACACCTAACTGACCCAGCACGCTGCCCAAGGTGACGACACCCCAGAGGGCAACATTCCCCTTGGCAGCCTGCCCGATGAATCCAAGAATCACACCCAAAGCAGTGTGACCGCCCATCAGATTACCGAACAAACGCAAGGCAAGGATTGCATGCTTGATAATGAAGCCGAGCCCCTCGATTGGAAACATCAAACAGGACATTGCCACCGCCCCGGCGCCGGAAAGCCCAGTATCCGGGATCAAATTCCCGAAGAACCCCCCGACTCCCATCGCCTTCACGCCATAAAGAAAGCTGGCCAGAAACGCACTTAACGCAAGAGCAGCGGTGACATTGATGTTGCCTGTGGCAGACCCCAACGACGGAACAGCCCCCAGCAGATTGCACAGCAGTACGTAGAAAAAACAGCTCCAGATGAACGGCAGATAACGATCCGCAGGATGCCCACCGGTGGCTACAGCATGACCGCCGTGCCCATGATTATGCCCGTGATCGCCATCGTGCCCGTGATCATGGTGCCCGTGATCATGGTGCCCGGCACCAATCGTGGGACGCACAACATCATCACGAATCGCCAGCGCCATCATCTCCCAGAAGTTCCAAAACCGTCCCCGCACTACCCGGCCGCCGCGAACACGCGACGCCAGCCCACGGAAAATGATCAAACAAACCACCAGCACTACAACCTGCAGCACCATGAACTTGGTAATCAGAAACCCGGGGTGCGCAGCGGAGAAGGCAAAAGGCTGAGGGATCATCACCTTGCCAACAAGCGCTTCATTCACTGCATCAACGCCCGCATCTTTCGGCAGATGCAGAACTGCCTTCACGTGCCATGGCACTGAACCAATGTCGGAGTAGTGCTCTTTGGACGTCAGGAATGTCGGCACTTCGAAGTAACCGAAATCGCGTACGTGATGAAAATTATCTTCAGCACTCATTTAAGCGACCGTATCCAACATCGAAGCAGAGAAAACGCTCAGGCTGCTGCCTGAGCCGGAGACCCGGGAGTGTAGCACGAGGAACAGCGACGACTGCGCACACAGCTCGGGTTAGGGACGCTTTCCTACAGATTCCTGGAAATACAATTCCTGATGCAAGCCGCGAACCTCAACAGCCAACGCACACAAGTAAAAAATGATCATCCAGAGATAACACTGCACCAGTCTGAGCTCCGGTCGCCAGTAGCGCACGGCACCCACAACGGACAATAATGTGATCGAACGGAAGGCAGCCTGAAACCACCCCGCACGTACCGGATCAGCAAAGAATCCCAGACATCGGAGCACCACCCCGATGAATGCCGGCAGCCACGCCGTTCCCAGCGCAACGCCAAGCCAGTGAACACTCTCTGCGCTGAGATAAAGCCTGACCGGCCAGAACAAACACACCCAGACAAAACCAAGAATGCCCGTCAGGTGCAGGAAACCACGCAGGTGCCTGAACACTCAACCACCCCTTGCTCTCAGCTGTCGCCCGACACCAACGTCCTGCGGCAACCCTCCCCCCCAAAAAAACCAGTCGCCTGTATACTCAGCGCAACTTGCTGAATTGAACCACACAACCATTCTTCGGGCTTCAGTTGCTTTCCGCTTCTGACGCCCCCCCGGAAGCGTTCGCCTGAACATCCCCGGCCAAGCCCGCCTGAACACCTCGATTCAGCCCGCAATCACTCCGCGAAACGCCAGCGACTACTGTCGCCGGCTCCCGTTTATTTCGGACCTCATGAGCAGACGAGCGACCAACCTGAACGGACAAACGCCGCACTGAAAGTGCCCCGCCAGTCAGTCCAAGAACAACCGCAGCTGCCGTCAGCAGTGGCATCGTCCCCAGCAATCGGTCAGCCAGAAACCCCGCACCCACAAGAACACCAACAGCCAGACTCAACCCAAAGACCCCATACCCTACTCGCAAGGCTTCGGCCACGACCGAGAGCACCGGTGCAGGGGTTCTGCGTTTACGGAATTCGGAGCCAGTCTTTGCTGCCATCGTTCTGGTGCCACCCAGCCAGTGCAAGGTCGACCGAGGAGACGTTCCACAAGGGAGACACTCCGAAAGTCTAGGCTTGCTGCAAAAGCACCCACAAACCGCCTTCTCAGCGTACGCAGTTTTTCCGGAACCTGAGAGTTCCTGCTGCGGACGGCTGCTGCCCGCAGGACGCTGGACATGCGTCCCCAGGGCAGGCTGGCGTATCACTCTGAGATCGCTGCGGACGGCCGCTCGATCAGAGTTCGCTCGATCATTGGCTCGCCCAACTGGTCGGCAACCAGTCGAGTGCGTACTTCCTGAAGGCCAGGCCGCAACTGCTCCGCCCGGAATCGAAAGCTGATTTCTGCTGCCGGTGCCAGTTCCCGCAGTGTTCGGAAAATCACAATTCCATTCTCTGCAAGGTATTGAGATGGGCCTTCAGCTGAGATCAGTGTCAGGCCCGCAGGCATCTCACACGACACTCCGATCGCCGTCGCGGCGACTGTCCCGTTGTTTCGCACTCGGATCAGCCAGCTGACACCCGCCCCAGATGACGCTTCGGCCTCGATCATGCCGGAGGCAATTTCCAGTTTTGCGACACCTGCGACCTCCTGCTCCATTCGGCAGGCTGCCGGTAATCCCTGCTCAGCAATCGCAGCTCCCTCATGCACCAGGCTGCCCGGGACCAGCCCGCGAATCCTGAAGGGCAGTTCAGCCTGTTCACCGGGCCGGAGTGAACCGACGAACCACTGCAACATCCGTCCGTTCTCCTCCGCCAGCCGCCCACGCCCGCCATCCAGCAATTCAGCGCCGACCGGAAGATGATAACGAGCATACAGGTTGGATGTTTCGACGGGGCCCACATTACTAATCTGCAGCAGCAACTGGCAGGTCTCCCCGGCGGTGATCGCCGTCGGCCCGACAATCGACACAGCCACCTGCGGCTCACTGACCTTTATCGCGACGCCTGACGTTGCCTGCAGCCCCCCGGTGGCCACGCCCACTATACTCACATCGTGAGCGCCACCGCGGAGTGCATCCAGGTTCAGTCGTACGCGGCGAGTCTCCCCGGGATGCAGCATCCCGACCGGGATCTGCACTTCTGATCGCTCCCGATAGCTCAGTCCGGTCGGCAGCATCGCCGTCACAACAACATCATCAGTCACACCACTTCCCGGGTTCGTCACGTCCACGTCGACCGCCACGCTCCGTCCGGCGATTCCGGCAGTCTCGCAACGAGCTGTAATGGCCAGCCCCGGCCGGAGCACAGGTACGACTGCAGCAGCTTCCGCGACTATGCTCACGAACGCCTGCAGTCCGACGGCCGATGCATCCTCGGCCAGGAACTGCAGTTTGAGCTCACGAGATTCCCCGGGGGGAAGTATGCCGAGCTTCCATCTCATGGTGGGCTCCAGATTGACCGCCTCCGGTTCACATGCCAGCATCTGACAGCCCGCGGGAGCAACGACTTCCACCTGTACTCCTGATACCGGATCCATTCCCCGATTTTGCAGCAGCAACGTCGCCTCGGCTGCTTTGCCGGCACTGACTTCCGGCAGCGATTTCCACTCCAGCTGCAACGCCGTGACAACGGCCTCAGCAACGCCCTGCAGAGCAGGCCGCTGCCGCGTTAACGAATGAGCGCCGTCGACTGCCGCGGCGGGTTCCGGAGAGACCAGATCCCCTGCCGCCAGCACAGACCCCACATCTGCGTTGGGAAATTCGTTCGCAACCCGCAGAATTCGCGAGGAGATTTCATCAGGAGCAACTCCGCTGGCAGCTGAAAATTCCCCCGGCTCGGAAAGTTGAAACTCTGGATCCGCAGGCCCCCTGCGATTAGCGTTTGCAGGCAGCACCCGCCGCGGCAGGCGCTCATTCTGCTTTCCGTCTGCTCCCCGCATGCCCCGAGTCTGGTGTTGGGACAGTTCTCCCTGAGTCGCATGTGCACCACGAATAATGAGTACATTTCCGCCCGGACGGTCTTCGACAACCTGCCATCGCGCCGTTTCATCCGGGTGTACGCCCACAGCCTTCACTTCCGACGCACCGGCACTGAAACGAAACGATGGTCCAACAGCAGCACCGGATGACCGCACGCGCATGTTACCCACTGCCGCATCCACAACACCCTGGGCTGCAACCCGAGTGCCGAACCCCAGCGCAAAAGCACACAGACACAATGCGACAACGGAACTTTTCATCTGCTTTCCCCCAAGCTGGAGTGCCGGACTCCCACCGCATGCCCGTTTTGGGTCACTCCTTTGTGAAATCGATCCACGCTGCAAGGCCGCTTGAACAAAAACGGGGGAATACGCAGCTTCTGGCGGTTTCAACGATTCTCCGGGCTGTGCCGCTGCATTGCAAACGCTCCACACACCGCAGCCGCGGTGCCAGATCATGCAGTTTCAGCCGCTTTTCTGCGCAAATCTTTCGGCAAGCTGCTGCGGCGCGCCTGAAGTCCCATGCCTTCCCGGTGCCACCCACCGGATTACCTTCCCGGTGCCACCCACCGTTACCGTCCCCACCGTTACCGTCCCGGTACCTTGCCGGTGCCCCCCACGGGTTCTATCTCATTGCCACCCAACGGATTACGAGAAATGACCGTTTTACGATGCCAACCACAGGCCACAACGTGCCTTCCCGGTGCCACCCACCGGATTACCGTCCCGGTGCCACCCACCCGTTCCACGGAGTCGTCCCGGTGCCACCCACCAAACTCGCGTATTGCCGCAATCTCCGCCTGCCGCTGACGTTGCAAAAAAGGAGCATGCGTCTGTTTGGCCGGAATTCTGAGGTTGACCACCGCACGGGCCCGCCTGCCCCCCCGC
>JALRDR010000233.1 GCA_023262145.1 Planctomycetaceae bacterium
GTTCGATCGTAATGCCAGATCTCAAGAACTCTGTAACTGCTCGCCGCTCCAACTCGGCAGCCATCCTGATCGCCGCAATTGCTGTGGTGACGGCCATCTTCAGTTTTGATCCGGTTCCCGCAGGAGAAGGTTCGACAGTCGTTCGGGACTCAGAGTCCACTCCCACGGTAACCGGTTCCGGAGGGGTCCCTGTTCCACCGGAAGCCGCCAATGTGGAAAAACAAACGGATCTGGGCACTGATCTTGTTGCCGCTGATGCAACTGTCTCCACGGCAGAAATCAGCGATGAATCCGATGCCCTGAAGCAATCCATCCAGATACTGCGAGACGGCCAGAAGTTTCTGAAGAGCATCAACAGCTACACCGCTGTGTTTCATAAGACCGAGCGACTGGGTGGAGACCTGCAGGCCCGTCAGAACATCGACATCAAGGTCGCACACTCCCCCGGATTCCGCATCTACATGAAATGGCAGAACTTCGAACGCGGACGTCAATTGCTCTACAACAGCAGTGAGAACGACGGTAAGGCTCTTGTGAAAAAAGGTGGCAGCCGGTTCATGGCGATGCTGCCGACACTGAAAATTGACCCGGCAGGATCACTCGCCATGGCTGAATCACGCTACCCCATTACAGAGGCCGGTCTGCTGGCGATGACCAGCCGTATCATTGCCATCCGCGAGCAGGAAATGAAGGACCGCTGCCCAGTCACCTGCACTCAGCTTGACAATGCCAGCGTGGACGGACGCGAATGTCTGGTTTACCTGTACGAGTTCGATTCAAGTCAGACCAGTCCTGTGTATCGCACCAGCCGCATCATGATCGACGTTGAATATCGTTTGCCGGTACACGTCGTGAATCACACGTGGACAACCGACAGCGCTGAACTTTCCGAAACCGAACTCGATGAAAGAACTCTGCTGGAAGACTACCAGTTCACAAGTATTGACTTTGGTGTCACTCTGGTCGGGGACGACTTCGAACGAAGCAATCCTCGTTACCGCATGTGACAGAGCAGGCGGCCTGACCGAAATCTGCACGCTGGTGGTCTGATCGCCACTGCCAACTGCCACTGCCAACTGCCACTGCCACTGCCAGAATCACAGAACCCCGGGTTGCGGACTTTGGTCCACAATGCGGGGTCTCTGCATCTGGTTCCCGCCTCCAGCGCCGCGCTGAAATCAGGCTGCAGCTTTCTCACGCCTCGCCAGAATCTCTGCAGGAGTCGGCTGCTGGCGATACCAGTCCGCGATGCCGCGTAGTTTTGCCGTCTGTTCAGGATTGCCGGCCAGACCGAGCAGGCGAGCAACTGCCGGCAGGGTCAGCCGGTTCAGAAATGGTCGCGCCCAGGCTGCAATCTCGATCCGCTGATCAACGGCATCCCGGATAAATCCCATGCCACTCTTGAACTGATCAAGACTGTCGGTTCCTGACTGAACTGACTGGTATCCATAACTCACACAACGCACTTTCCCGCTCCGCAGGCGTTCCTGCAGAAAACGAAATACGAGCGCGTTATTGGGGTAGCAGCCAAGGTGCGCGGTGGCTGAACGAACAATCGTCATGTTCGCCACATCCTCGATCGCAAATGAAATCAGGTACGCTGCCAGATTCCCGTCGACAAATGCCCCCCAGGCTTCGGCACCCGGTGTTTGCTGCGCCGCTTCGTAGAACCTTCTCCAGTATCGCTCCAGATCTGACGGGACACTGCGACCCTGCCGAATCAGAGTGTCCACATTCAGTTGCAACCCCGCCCTCTGCAACAGATCAAAGTCGATCTGTTCCACCTGACAACTTTCCAGCCCCCGGCGGACCTGTGTCCGTGTGCGACTGCGCAACGCCGGAAAGTCATAGTCTGGATCTGCACACAACATGCGAAAGCTGGCGACTCCCTCGCCCTGCGGACAGCCATATCGAAGCAACACTCCATCCCGCTGCAGAATCTCCGCCCGGGAAACCTGGCTGCAACTGATGCTGCGATGAAATGGGAATGCAGTGTAGACGCCGCGCTGAGTATTGAACCAGTACAGGTCATTGACACGCCGAACACGATGCCCCAGACGCTCCAGAAACTCAGCGTAGTGTTCCGGACTGACATATTCTCTGGACAATGTATCGCTTCCCTGCGTCAAACTGCTGCCCCGCCTGCTGGATCAACCATCCACCGGTTTTTCCCTGAGCCAGGCCAGAGTCTATCGCGGCCATTCAACAGCACTCAAGAGTGATTCAGCCGGACGGCCTACTTCCGCTCGGCAGCACGACTTTCAGAAACCACACCGCGATAGTACTCCTCTTCGAAGATGAGCCACTCGATGAGGCTCGCGCCGCGGCCGCCATACTTCACCGGCCAGGCGACTACGCTCCAGCCGGCCTCGAAGAGCTTCTTCTCCCAGACGAGGTGGCGGG
>JALRDR010000278.1 GCA_023262145.1 Planctomycetaceae bacterium
CTGTCCCGATGGTTCGCAGAAACGCCAGCACAGCAAGCTCGAGGGACTCCAGGCTGTCTCCGGCGGAGTAGACGGTCTTTGAATCGGCAACCAGCAGTCGACGATGTCGCTCTGTCGTACGGTCGGTAACGACCTCCCGCAGCTCATGACGCAGATTGCGGCAATAAAGATCTGCGTCCAGTTGCCATGCCGTGGCAACGATGATCAGCGGTCCCAGATTCGGGCCATATCCCGCTTCATCAGTACCGATGCAAAGCCGAGTGTCCATGACCGGATTCCTTTCCCGTCAGTTCTGAGCGGCCGCAGCAGCTGGCTGTGCGTTCTGCAGCCGGGCTGACCAGCTGATGTCCTGCAACATGGAATAGAGTACGACATTCACGGCGATTCGGGCGGCATCATCTTCCAGATAACCATCGCAGGCCAGCGAAGCCTGGTGTTCGAGCGCGCAGCTGATGTCATGGCGGCTGTAAATCACGGCAAGGCGACCGTCAATTTCAATTCCCTCCAGCAGCGGCGAGCCGGATTCGATGCGCAGATCGAGTGATGCGGTGGCCTCTCCGGGAATCAGCCGGCGACGACGGACCTGATCAATCTGATGACCGACGGAGTCAGAATACAGTTCATGCTGCGGGTCGATCAGCTTCAGCTCATGCTCCGGATACAGCTGGCGGACAAGATCCCGAAAACTGCGATCAAAGGGGCTGGCGCCGCAACAGGCATCGGCAAACAGTACACCACCACGATCAAGATATTCCCGCAGTGCTTCCTGTTGCTGGACGGGCAGCTGGAACCGATAACGGCCGTGCATGCAGACAAGCGGGAATCGAGTCAGTTCATCCAGTGTTGCCGGAATCGCCTCTACCTGGGTCGAGGCAGTCAGGCCGACCGTTTGATTCAGTGCCTGCAACAGATTCCGAACGGCTCGAGGCGCGGTATCCCAGCCGCCGCTGTGACGAATCTGAGCAAGTTGCAGCAGGCCTCGCTGAATTCGTTCTTCGGAGCCGGCAGCGAGTCCGGGGCGGTCGTCGAGCTTTTCCGGGGGTTCTCTTCCGGTAGCGTACGCGACCACATTGACCCCGATGCGACTGGCCCGCAGCACCCGTTGCGTCAGATCGGGACTGCGATTGGGCGGGTCGTGCCGCATCCATTTCTGCCAGTAACAGCCGAGGTCTTCGGGGCTGTAAATAATGGAGGTGCGGCAGCCGAAATCAACGCCCCAGAGATCCACCCCATCCGGATTCAGCAGATACTCGGATCGATAAACCGGGTGATCGGCACTCAGCTGCTGCAGGGATGCGGTGCCTTCGGGAAACATCTGCTGCACGAGTTGTCGGATTCCCGGATCAAATCCGCTCCCATCACAGGAGGCCGCAGCAAAAATGAACCCGCCGGAGTCGACGTAGCCACGGAGCCAGCCGATCTGTTCCTGAGTCAGCTGCGGTGCCTCGCGACCTGAAAGGAACAGGATTGGAGCCTGGTTCAGCTCTTCCACAGCCGATTCCGTCCGCAGTCTGCTGAGCGTGACGGTCTGCGTGGTGAGTCGAGCGGGCCAGCGGGGCAGGGTATCAATCAATTCCACAAGACTGATTACGTCCCACGGGTGGCGGTTCCATTCTCCCGAGTCACGCAGCTCTCCGTTGGGTGAAGTGTAATCCAGTTTGTTGATGACCACTCGAGACAACCCTCGGGACAGAAACATCAGTGCCATGGATGTATTGAGTACGGGATCCCGATCTGCAGCGCCGGGGGAAATCCAGTTGCCACCTGGCAGCTGCAGCTGAACCAGTTGTTTAGCGCCGAGCCGATACCAGTCATACTGACCAAAGAAACGCACGTGGCTGAGTCGCCCGGCTCGTTCGAGGCCGTAGAGGTAATAAAAGTACCAGTCGCCATGTCCTGGATTCGTATTCACTGAGAAATTTTCAGCCATCCAGCGGCGCCCACCAGCCAGAGCCGGTTCAGGAACTTCAATGCCACAGCAATTGACACGTCCCTCGGCGTCCACGTCGCCATCGTCACGCAGCATTCGTGACGTGATGCCGATCGTTGATAATCCGGCCACTGTCATGCTGCCGCGAGGATTGCGATCGTTCTGATTGTAAGACCACCCGCCGTTGGGCAGCTGATCGCGGAGCCAGCGTTGCTGCACTCGTTCCCATGTTGCGCGATTGACTCGTGCACCAGCCTGAACAGCGTCGCGGAGCGCGAGCACAGCGTATTGCCCGTTACTTGCATCGCCACCGCCTCCGCCGGGGCCACCGTTGTCTCTGATCTGATAGCCCCAGTAGCCGACGCCCGGCCCCACTTGTTCCTGGCTCTGTTCAATGAGTCCCGCCAGCAGCTGAATTCGCGGCAGGTCACGTTCGAGCTGATCGGCGGCACAAAGCGCCATGACAGCGAGCGATGTCTCGTAGACTGCGGCAGCTCCACCCACACCTTCGGCTGTCAGGCCGCGCAGAAAATTCAGGCCATTCTGAATCACGGGAGAATCGACCGGGATATCGCAGTTAATCTGCGCGAGAATCGCCAGTGCCGTGATTCCAACTCTGTGATCACGAATGCGACCGGTCCCC
>JALRDR010000281.1 GCA_023262145.1 Planctomycetaceae bacterium
TGGACTGTGCGTTTCGGGAGGCGTCTGTTGCAGATGGCACGCAGGCAGAGGCAGTTGATTGTGCAGTCGAGTCGGGCCCGGTGGTTGTGGAATTCGCGGAGCTGGAAGGTGTTCCGGTGCAGCGGGTGCAGATTTCGACAAACAGTGTGCCGATCCCGGTCCACCGCCAGCGAGATCTGTTCGGGAGTGAGGAGAGTTTTGAAGTCAGCGAAGAGCTTGCTGCATTGGTGACTCGACTGACCGGTCGCCTGGGACCGGCAGCGGTACAGCGATTTGTTGAACGCGCAGACGTGCGTCCGGAATTCAGTCTGCAGGGGCGTCCGATCGCTGAGGATGCGGATGATGCCGGGCAGGCTGCTCGAGTGCTCAGAGAACTGAGTACGCCTGCAGATGTATCGGAGCAGGAGCAAGTTGCCGGGGGAGCCGAACCCTGTCGCTCTGCGCGTCCATTACGGCTGCTTCCGGAACCGCTGGAGGTGACGGAATCGCTGCGCGGAGGCGCGACTGATTTCACACGGTCAGTGATACGTGCATTCGGAACCAGCTGGTCGATTGCTGAGCAGACGGGGCCGGAGCGAATCGTGACGGCATGGTGGTCAGATTCGCCCTGTGCACGGGACTATTATCGATTGCTGGCTGCCTGCGGCAGCAGGCTGTGGGTGTATCGGCAGCTGGATACGGACCGCTGGTATCTGCATGGTTTTTTTGACTGAGGAGCGGAAGCTGCGGACTGCTTCAGGCCACAGGAGCGAACCTGGAAGCAGCGGACAGCAGAAGGGGGACTGCTCGAGAAATGCGTTCCGCATGCAGATCACTGATGGGGCGGAATGGTGGTGCTGCCACATCACTGCAGAGCCCTGCGAGGCTGAGTGCATATTTCAGACCAGGGATCAGCTTCATCGTCCGCGTCTCATCCCGATAGACCTCAGAGAACAGGGAGTCGATGACGTGGTGCAGTGCCGGGATCTCGTCGGTCCGACCATCCAGAGCAACTCGATAGAGCGTGGTGTAGACGTGTGGCAGCAGATTGGCTCCGCCGCAGACGCCCCCATCAGCTCCGATGGCCACTGCGTCGGCCAGTCGTTCTTCAGGGCCCATGAAAACGCAGAACCGCCCAGGGCGGCGAAAGCTGGAGCAGATCTGTTCGAAGTATCTCAGATCACCACTGCTGTCCTTGATGCCAACGATGTTTTCGTGTTCGGCAAGCACGGCGAGCAGATCAGGATCAAGGGTGGCGCGGACACAAGAGGGCATGTTGTAGAGCATGACCGGGAGTGGAGATTCGTCAGCTAGTCGCAGAAACCAGCTCTTCAGATCTGCAGCGGATGCCTGGAAATAGAACGGGGCTGCAGCGACGACAGCATCCGCGCCGGAATTCTGAGCATGTTCGGCAAGGGCAAGTGATTCGGAGTAGCAGCTGTCTGTGATGCCGACCAGAACAGGTACTTTTCCGGCAGTCACTTCGCAGCTGCGTTCGACCATCTCGTAGCGAATCTGGTAGCTGAGTGAAGGGCCTTCACCGGTGGTTCCGAGCAAAAAGATGCCGCTGACTCCGCCGTCGATCAGGTGTGGAATCAGACGATCTACTGATTCAACATCCAGTTGTTCGTGGGACAGCAAAGGTGTCACCATAGGGGGGATGACGCCGGAAAACACGGTCATGTCAGATACGCCTCAGAGAGGATGCAGCCGCAGGAAATGTGTGTGGAG
>JALRDR010000364.1 GCA_023262145.1 Planctomycetaceae bacterium
GCAGCGAATCCTTGAATCCCTCCAGCTGCGGAAACTTGGCCGCCAGTGATGAACAGTCCGCCATGTTCGTGATCTGGTATGTGGCCACGCGAGTTGAATCGGTGCGACAGGCCAGATAGATCAGATCGTACATTGTGCGAATGTACATCAACGGAGCTTCATCATCGGCCGCCAGATGCAGCAGATCGCGTTCTTCGTCTGTCAGTTCCGGACGAGGAACTTCCAGCCATTGCTGCGATCGTTTCACGCTTTGCTCAATCTGCCGCACGGATGTCAGATACTCATCCAGCTTGTCCTGATCCTGCGTCCCCAGACGACGACGCAGACTGCGAGAATCCTCCAGCACCTGATCCAGCATGCTGGACGCACTCTTCAGCCGCCGACCCTGTGCCAATGAGTCGGCATCACCGGATCCGAAGAAACGGTCAAAGATCTGCTGCGGCTGATTCAGGGCCGGGATCGGACGTCCACGATCGTCATACGAAAGCGTACTGGAACGAGTTGGTTCGCCAACACCGCCGTCCGTGGACATCACCAGAGAAGAAAATCGTGTCTGATCAGGAGTCGCCTGGGCTGCCACCTGATCCAGCGAGATGGTATTGCGGAGCATCTTGTTGTTCAGATATGCCGCTGTCAGAAACGTATCACCCGTATCGTGAGCACCCATCCGACGACCGTTGGGATGTGACAGTCCTGCCAGAATTGTAAGTCGATCACGGAGCGGTTCCAGGGGACGCAGAGTTTCCGTGAACTGATAGTCCCGTCCGGACCCTTCCGGGAACCAGCGCCACTGCTTTTCGTCACTGTCGGCCTTCGGCAGAGCGACTCCGAAACCAAAGTACAACGCGACCATCCGCGCCGGCGGGGCTGCAGTTGCCGATTCGCCGGCAAGCCCCTGCATGCACTCCAGCCACGGCAGACCCAGAGAGACCCCGGTGCCCCGCAGAAATGTTCGTCGATTCAAGTGCCATGACTTCATGCTCATCGCTGCGCCTTGCTTCGGAAAGTCTCCGGTGGATCAGAATTCACCCACTGCCGACAAAAACATGCACTCTATTTTGTGTTGAACGGGTCGCTTGATACAAGTTCATTAATCAAATCCCGGATCCCCAGCTTGTTTTGAGCAAGTTGCTCGGAGAGCTCCAGGATCGCAGCTTCATCTGCACGCTCAACTCGACGGCCCAGTGCGTAGGTCAGCAGTCGACTGACCAGCGACCGCGCAGCCTGCTGCTGATGGGCTGCCACCAGATGCTCACGCAGCGCTGCAGCCCCGGTCAGTACCACTCCTCCCGGCAGCTCGCCAGTCGACTCCACCGGCAGACTCACCGTCTTTCCGTCACGAACCCGCCGCACCTCATCCCGCCAGCGCCCCGTCGCATCATAGTTCTCCAGAGCAATTCCCCAGGCATCAAGGTCGCGGTGACAGCTGGCACACGCTGGTTTCTGGCGATGCACTTCCAGTTGCTGACGTACTGACAGCTCATGAAAATTCGGAGTACTTTCTTCCAGTGAAGGGACATCCGGCGGTGGCGGTGCTGGCGGATCATTCAGCAGCCGATCACGAATCCAGACCGCTCGCCGAATCGCGTGCGAATCAGCACCCGTGGAGTTGGCCAGCAGAAAACTTGCCTGCCCCAGCAGGCCACCGCGCTGGTTTTCCTGAGTCAGTTCCACCCGCCGAAACGTCTCACCCATCACACCTTCAATCCCGTAATGCCGGGCCAGGCGACCGTTGAGCATGGTGAACTCCGACTGCAGCAGCTGGTCCACATTGTGATTCCGATCAATCAGATGCCGCAGGTAGGCAATCGTCTCTCCCCGCATATCCGCTCGCAGTCGCTCATCAAAATCCGGGTAAAGCTCCCTCTGCACAGCGACACTGTCCATGTTCTTCAGCTTCAGCCACTGCTCCGCGAACTGCTCCACAAATCGACTGGAATAAGGATGGTGCAGCATTCGCTGGACCTGCAAAGCACGTGTACGAGGATCACTCAAGGTCCCCTCTGCTGCCAGTTCCAGCAGCTCCTGATCCGGCATCGTACTCCACAGAAAATACGACATTCGGGAAGCAAGCTCCCAGTTGTCGATCCGCCGCTGTTCGTCTCCCGCAGGTTCCACCAGATACAAAAACTCCGGACGAATCAACACCAGAGACAGCGCTTCAATCAGCGCCTCTTCATAGCTGGGAAACTCCGGGCGAATGGCAGTCAGGAATGCCATGATCTTCTGCAGCTCATCGTCTCGTACCGGTCGACGATAAGCGCGCGTCATGAAGCGACGCAGCACCTCCTCGGAATAGGCAGCTTCGTCACTCTCTCGCAACGGAGATGCATACAGAATCCGTCGGTGAGTTGCGGGGGGCCACTCTGCAAAAATCGGTCCAGCAAACTCCACCTTGCGAACCACGATCGCTGCCAGAGCTGGCTCGTCCGGATACATGCGTTTGTTGTCCACCTTCTGTTCCGCAGGTCGCTCCGAAAGATCATCAAAGCGATTCCGTACACGGACCACCAGCCCGGGATACTTGCCCTGGCCACGCACAGGCAATGGAAACTCCTCCAGCCGACCGCGAAACTCAAACGTCTGCTCATCTGTCCCGGTGATTTCGATCAGATCGAACTCCCGCATCAGCACCTCTGTATCCGGACGATAGCCCAGCGAAACTTCCAGCAGCGGAAAGCCCTGCCCAGGCTGAATCTCTGCCGCCACTGTCACTCGAATCAGGAATTCTCCCTCCTCCGGATACTCATCCCTCATGGTGGCCAGGAATTCCTGCGAACGCTGCAACCGATTTGTCCGCACGGCCTTGCCCAGCCAGTCGTCCAGATTGCTTTCCGTCCATTCCTGCTGCGTGACCTGCGGAGCTTCACCGAGGACAATCGCTCGATCCAGTGCTCGCCGCGCATTCGCCAGGTAATACTCCAGCTGGATGGCGGACATCTGCAGCGACTGACCATTGTTCGTGAAACCGTCTGACGAAATCGCATCGGGCGGAAGATCCCGCGCATAGTCCATGTCAATTCCGATCAGATCCTGCATCGTGTTCTGGTACTCACTGCGATTCAGACGCCGCATCACAACACGGCCCTCAGTCCCGCTGTTCGCTTCATCTGCGGCCTGCAACTGAGCACGAATCTGTGTCGTCAATGTCGCCAGGTCCTCTTCGCTCAGCGGAGGCTCGTCTTCCGGCGGCATCTCTGCGGAATTCAGCACATTCAGTACTTCGTGCCAGATCTCTGCTGCGGCACGATCGTTGAACAGATCGCCTGAGAGTGTGTCGAGCCGAACTCGCGATTCCTGTTTCTCCGGGCCGTGACAGCGGTAGCAATGCTGCTGCAGGATTGGTGCCACCTCTTTCTGCCACGCGGACGGTTCGTCAGCATGCACAGTGGCAACACAGATTGCGAGTATCAGCAACCAAGCTTTACAGATCTGCATTTGAAGAAGATTCCGGCCCAAAATCATCGATTCCCTTGATTCCGTTTCGCTGTCATCATGTGCTGCTGCGTATGCTACCCGCGACGGACCGAGAGTTCACGCATGTTTCCGCAGCCGAGCAGCCTCCGGCTGTTCCCATTGGATTGTCAAGCTGTTCATCTGTACCCGCAAAAGCAGCCAGTCATGCAGTGCAATCCCGGTTCCGATCAGGAAATCCATCCGGAACTCACAGGATGACTGCCCACGTCAGGCATCTCAAAAGAAACTGGCGAAACGCAACCTGTCTTCAGAACTGTAGTCATTGCCTCAGTCGCATTACGGGATGTGCGTTTGCATCCATCGGAACGCAAAGATCATGACCGCCACGAACGATCAGACTCCCGCCGCAGACACAACGTGGAATCACTCCACGCCAGTTGTGTTTTCCCCGCTGTTTGCATGGCCGCCAAAACCACGCGCAGCCCTGCTCACACTCACTCAGCGGTGGTTCACAGTCTCTCGCAGTATACTCTTTCTCGCCATGTCAGTTCTGGTGCACCAGTATCTGCTGCCCGTTTCAGACCAGATGAAGTCACTCACCGGCAGTTGGGTGGGACTGGTCTTCCTGAGCAACTTCCTGTTCATGCTCATCATCGCCGGCAGCCTGCACCTGTTCCTGTTCACGTTTCGTCTGCAGGGAAAACAGCTCAAGTACGATCACCGCGAATCCCACGAAGTCAGCCGCAAGTTCACGTTCCGCAGTCAGGTTCGTGACAATATGTTCTGGTCACTCATCAGCGGTTCAGCGGTCTGGTCCATTTACGAAATGCTGTACCTCCACGGGGTTGCTCGTGGCATGATTCCCACAGTCACACTGGCGGAACAACCCGCAGCGTTTGTGCTCTGGCTGCTGGCCATGCCCATCATCACCTCATCCCACTTCTACGCCATTCATCGACTGCTGCACTGGCCACCGCTGTATCGCAGCGTACACCGCCTGCACCATCGCAATATCCATATTGGACCATGGTCCGGAATGTCCATGCATCCGGTCGAACACATCTTCTATATCTCTTCCGTGCTGATTCACTTCGTTGTCCCATCCCACCCCGTGATCTTCCTGATGCATATCTACGGCCGCTGCCTTGGACCGGCATTCTCACACTCCGGCTTCGAGAAACTGATCATCGGCAACAGCCCTGTTCTCGATTCTGCGGACTTCCATCACCAGCTGCACCACCGCTACTTCGAGTGCAATTACGGTACGGCGGAAACACCGTGGGATCAGTGGTTCGGCACCGATCACGATGGTTCGGAGGCCGCTACCGAACGTGTACGAGCAAAAATCCGCGCTCGTGCCACTCAGGGACAAACGTAAATCATCCCGGAAGGTGCGCAAGCAGCCGAGGGTTTAATCACCACAGCAGCTCATTGCGTAAAGCATCAGTCTCACCCTCCACAGGCCTCGCAACTCCTGTTCTGAAGCACACCACCCGGCTGCTCAGCACCTGCCATCACTGCCAAAGTCACTCTCAGACCACAATCCGCGAACCGGCTGAGGCATCCGCCGCGCCTTCCTGAACCGCAGGCAATGTCGAACCCACAGCTGGGCCCCGCCGTTGATGAATCTTTCTGCAGCAGACGCTACCCTGAACAGACATCTGCCGCAGACCCGCTGGTCTACGCAGTGGCGACCAGCGCAGCAGTGACGGTTTCACGCTACGTGTTTCCCGGTGATCCTGCGATTCAGACGGCTCGAACAATGAAGGGAGTAAAGCGTGTTGAAGCATCTGAATCTGAAACTGCTCAGCGTCGCCCTCTCTCTGCTGTCTCAGCCACAGCAGCTTGCAGCGCAGGGATACTCCCCGGAAGAATCTGTTCGGCAGATGACCGCCGCCGACGGGTTCACCGTGGAGCTTGTGGCTGCAGAGCCGCTGGTTCGTCAGCCGGTGGCAATTGATTTCGACGACCGGGGACGACTGTGGGTGCTGCAGTATCTGCAGTACCCCAATCCAGCCGGACTGGAACGCGTCGCGGTGGACCGCTTTTCCCGAACCACTTACGACCGCGTCCCCCTGCCCCCGCCACGCGGACCGAAAGGTGCCGATCGCCTCACTATTCTTACTGATACCGATGATGACGGCCGCATGGACACTGCGCAGGACTTTGTCAGCGATCTGAATCTGGCCACCGGTTTTGAATTCGGTTTCGGAGGCGTATTCGTCCTGCAGACCCCATATCTGCTCTTCTACCCCGACCGTAACCACGATGATCTGCCGGATGGTGATCCCGAAGTCCTGCTGACCGGCTTCGGCATGGAAGACACCAGCTCTCTGGCCAACTCACTGGTCTGGGGGCCCGATGGCTGGCTTTATGGCACACACGGAACAAATATCAGCGCCAGCATTCGCGGCATACAATTTGAACAGGGTGTCTGGAGATACCATCCACTCACGCGCAGATTCGAGCTGTTCATGGAGGGTGGCAGCAACATGTGGGGGCTGGACTTCGACCGTCGTGGAAATCTGGCCGCAGGCACCAACTACGGTGGGTTCCTGATGTTTCACTGCATCGACGGCGCTTACTACCAGAAGTCCTTTGCAAAACACGGGGAACTGAATAACCCCTTTGCGTTCGGCTATTT
>JALRDR010000367.1 GCA_023262145.1 Planctomycetaceae bacterium
GACTTCGGGAATTTTTGCCCGACTGCTGCCCTGACGCTTTCGCTGCGGAGTTCGCTGCGGTTGATTGCGTGACTGCTGTTGTTGCTGCTGCTGCGAATCTGCCGGTGTCTGTCTGGTTTTTGGTGCGGGGCGAGCAACTGCTGCTGCCGGAACAGGCAGCGCCGGCGGACGGCCCGCAGCTGGCACTGGTCGGCGAGCTGCTTCAGCCCCCTGCAGCACCTGCTGTAATTGCTCCGCCAGCTGATCCAAAGGTGAACCTCCGCCATGTGGCCCTCCCGGTCGCGGGCGGTCGGACGGTCGCGGACGCATATGGCGACCGCGAGATTCGACGTCGCTGGGCTGGGATCGCTGGCGAGCCTGCTGCTCTTCGCTCGCCTTCCGCACTGCCTCAATGATCTTTGAGATGATGGCCATCACAATGAAGATCAGGATTGTCTTGTCCAAGAGTCCGCCCCTTATGCAGAGAACAGCCAGCCTTCTTCAGATGCCCGGTTTGCAGCAGCAGGATATACGCAGCCGGAAGTCCGGTCAGGTTCGAAACAATGCGTCCACGAAGCCGTCGGGATCGAAGAGTTCAATGTCATCGACCTGCTCCCCCACGCCGATGTATTTGACAGGAATCCCCATCTGCTGTCGAACCGCAACAACGATTCCGCCGCGAGCAGTCCCGTCCAGCTTGGCGAGGACCAGCCCCGTACAGCCAACGGCTTCAGAAAAGCTGCGTGCCTGTGCCAGCCCATTCTGTCCGGTCGTGGCATCAAGTACAAGCAGACTCTCGTGCGGAGCCTCCGGGATGACCTTCTGAATCACGCGACGGATCTTGCCCAGTTCATCCATCAGGTTCTTCTGATTCTGCAGGCGACCCGCTGTATCCACAATCAGGTAATCAGCCTGCCGATCAACAGCAGCCTGAGCTCCCTCGTATGCAACAGCGGCCGGATCAGCGTTGCTTTCCTTGCGAACAATGTCACAGCCAAGCCGTTCCGACCACATCGCCAGCTGCTCAACCGCTGCAGCACGAAAAGTATCACCGGCGGCCAGCACTACCTTTTTTCCCGAACGCTGCAACAGGCCGGCAATCTTCGCGATGGATGTCGTCTTGCCTACGCCGTTGACGCCTGCCACCAGCACAACCGTCGGCCCACTGGATGCCTGATTCAGCGGCGAAAGCAGATCGCTGGTATCCCAGCGGACATCTTCCTGCCCCTTGAGCAGTTCTACCAGTTCTTCACGAACAGTGCCCCAGACAGCGTCCACATCAACGGTGCGACCTCCTTGTTCTTCCCGAAGTCGGCCGACAATCCGCGTTGCAGCTGCGACTCCCATGTCTGTACGGATCAGACGGCCTTCAAAGTCCTGCAGCAGTTTCTCGTCAAGGATTTCTCCGGCTCGAAACAGGTCACGCACGTCCGTACGCAGAATCTGACGGGTTTTCTGAAGCCCCTGCTTCAGTCGATCAAAAAGGCCCATGTCTGTTGCT
Organism: Planctomycetaceae bacterium; assembly: GCA_023262145.1. GTDB lineage: Bacteria > Planctomycetota > Planctomycetia > Planctomycetales > Planctomycetaceae > SXXK01. The sequence continues at coordinate 1,481 of JALRDR010000367.1, forward strand.
CTGTCTGCTGAGTTTCAGGGAAGTTAAGACCGCACAAAGTGCAGACTGCATTTGCCATGTCGCTGCACTTTTTTGAGCAGCACACGTTCCGCAGTGCTGAAGCAGCGGGTTACCTGGAGCACAGTGACTGAAACCGCTGCCACTGCTCATCCCATTGTGCCGTATTCTGCGGTTCAAATTCAGAGATTGTCTCTGATCGTCGGACAATCTCTCGAATTTCCGACAACCCACCGACATCACCCGTCGCCATCGCCTGCACCAGAACATTTCCCAGAGCCGTCGCTTCCACCGGTCCGGCATGTACCGGAATTCCGCAGGCATCAGCAGTCAGCTGATTCAGCAGCTCATTCTTGCCACCACCTCCAACAACATGAATCACCTGCACCGGAATGCTCGTCAGTTCCTCCAGCCACCGCAGTACCATCCGGTACTTGAATGCCAGACTTTCAAGACAACAGCGAATGTACTGCCCTTCGTTCTCCGGCACAGGCTGACCCGTGCGACGACACTCCTCAGCGATCGCATCAGCCATATCCAGCGGACGCAGAAATGCTTCCGCATCAGGATCTATCAGGGAACGAAATGGAGTCGCTGCAGCAGCCTGCCGCGTCAATTCAGTGTAATCCAGATCGCTCAGGTCCTTCCCGCGACGTGCAAAAGCCCGCCGACACTGCTGTACCAGCCACAATCCCATGATGTTCTTGAGCAGTCTGTAGGTACCATCCAGCCCGCCTTCGTTGGTGACATTTCTTCGCAACGCATGCTCACTAAGCACAGCGTCGGCCACTTCCAGACCCATCAGCGACCAGGTCCCACTGCTGATGTATGCCCAGTTCGGACGGCCAGTGAACGCAGTCGGGACGGCAGCCACCGCCGATCCGGTATCATGAGTAGCAGGAGCAACGACCTCGACCCCCTTGAGTGCTGAGAGAGCCGCAATCTCACTTCGTAATCGCCCCAGCTTCGTCCCCGGAGCAACAATTTCCGGGAACATCTGCTGCGGAATCTGCAGTTTGCTGAGCAGTTCGGTCGCCCACGTGCGAGTCGTCGCGTTCAGCATCTGCGTCGTTGTGGCGTTTGTGAATTCCACCACTCTGCTGCCACACAGACACCAATGCAGAAAATCAGGGACCATCAGAAATCGCTCAGCCTGAGCAACCAGTTCCGGATCGCGTTCACACATCGCCAGCATCTGGAACAGCGAGTTGATCTCCATGAACTGCAGGCCCGTCTGAGCAAAGATCTCCTCACGGGACACCTTCTGAAGTGCCTTCTGCATCATCCCGTCCGTACGACGATCCCGATAATTCCACGGCTGCCCCAGTAGCTCATCGTTGCGATTGAGCAAAACGAAATCGACACCCCACGTGTCCACACCCACGCTGGCCACCTGATCGCCGAACTTCGTACCGGCAAGCCCCAGCCCATGCTGGATCTGCTGCCACAAACCCACCAGATTCCACCGCAATGTGCCGCCCAGATGGACCGGACCATTCGGGAATCGATGCAGTTCCTCCAGTGCGATCCTGCTGCCATCGAAACTGCCAGCCATCAACCGACCGCTCTCGGCCCCCAGATCTGCTGCCAGATAGATTCTTTTCGCCATTGCTGATGCTCTCTTCCCGCTGGAAACGCCGACTGCAGTCCC
>JALRDR010000369.1 GCA_023262145.1 Planctomycetaceae bacterium
AGTCGCGCAATACCGACAGTGGCAACGAGCTCTTCTGGAGGATGCCCCGGCAGCGGCTGGACCTCGAATCCATGCGAGACTCAATGCTGGCCGTTTCCGGTGAACTGGACCGCACGATGGGAGGACGCCCGTTCGAATATCTTTCCAGCCCCGTAGTTCCTCGTCGCAGCGTCTATGCCTTCATCAATCGCGACATCATCTCGGGGCTGTCGAGCACCTTCGATGCCGCCAACCCCAATGCCTGCACCGCGCAACGACCGGAGACCACAGTTCCTCAGCAGACGCTGTTCGCACTCAACTCAGAATTCATCCAGGATCGCGCAGCTGCCTTCGCAGACATTGCTCGCAGTCAGGTTCCTGATGGCAGCGACGAACGCATTCGCTGGATGTACCGCAGAGCGCTCAGCAGAAATCCTCACGAAGCTGAACTGCAGGCCGTTCTGCAGTTTGTCCTTCAGGAAGATCCTGCCGGACAGGAAGTGGCAGCCGATGTCTGGCAACAACTGGCACATGTGCTGCTTGCCTCCAACGAATTCGTTTTCCCTGACTGACCAGATCGGCTGATCGCTCGTCACTTCGGAAGCAATCTCTCATCGCCGTCACGTGGAGTTCACGCCATGTTGTCTGAAAACCTGCCCTCCTGCCCGCAAGGTCTTTCTCGTCGCTCTGTGCTGAAGCAGACGGGAATGGGTATGGGAACACTGGCTCTGGGAGATCTGCTGCAATCCACTGCGGCTTCGGGGCCTACACACTTCCCCGGGACAGCGACCAGCGTGATTCACATCTTTCTGAACGGTGGAATGTCTCAGGTCGACACGTTCGACCCCAAACCCGAATTGACGCGATTTGGTGGCAGGATGCTGCCATTTGAAAATCTGCAGACCGAACGGAAAACGGGCGTCGCGCTGCCGTCACCTTTCAAGTTCAGGAAACACGGATACAGCGGCATCCCGGTCAGCGACCTGTTTCCGCATCTGTCGCAGTGCGTGGATGACATGGCTGTGATCCGCTCCATGCATGCTGAATTGCCCAATCATGAAATGTCGCTGATGCTCATGAACTCCGGCGATCAGCGGCTGGTGCGACCCAGTATTGGTTCGTGGCTGACCTGGGGCATGGGTGCTGAAAATCGGAATCTGCCGGGCTTCGTTGCCCTTTGTCCCGGTGGCCTGCCTGTCGGCGGAGCGGGGAACTGGCGTTCAGCATTTCTGCCGGGCGTGTACCAGGGAACGCTCATCGACACCTCTCAGCAGGATCCAAAGCAACTGATTGCCAATATTCGCAACCAGCGCACCTCCCGGGCACACCAGCAGAAACTGTTTGCTTTGCTGCAGAGTCTGAATCAGCAGCACCTGCAGACACGGCCCGGAGAACAGGCACTGGAGGCTCGTATCCAGTCCTTTGAAATGGCATGGCGCATGCAGATGGAAGCGACCGATGCATTCGATGTGGAGCAGGAGCCGGGGCACATTCACGACCTTTACGGGAAGGGCCCGCAGAATCGGCAGCTGCTGCTGGCGCGGCGACTGGTGGAACGTGGTGTTCGCTTCGTACAGCTCTGGCACGGCAATCTGCAGCCCTGGGACAGTCACTCCAACATTCACACTGAACACCGCAAAGTGGCAGACGAATGTGATCAGGGACTGGCCGCACTGCTGATCGATCTGAAACAACGCGGACTGCTGGATCGCACATTGGTGGTCTGCAGCGGGGAATTTGGCCGAACGCCTTCAGTGGAAATGGGACAGGACGGGTCCGGTGCCGCAAAAGGCCGGGACCATAATCACTGGGGCTTTTCTCTGTGGATGGCTGGTGGTGGAGTTCGTGGCGGGACAATCTACGGCGCGACTGATGAATTCGGCTTTCGAGCTGTTGAAAACCCGGTGTCGATTCACGACCTGCATGCCACCATGCTGCATCTGCTGGGCTTCAATCACGAACAGTTTACGTACCGGTATGCTGGTCGGGATTTCCGGCTGACCGATGTTCATGGCTCTGTCGTTCATGATCTGATCAGCTGATCCCACGCTGACAATTTCTGCGCTGACAGATTCCGCTGAAATTGCAGCGACATCAGAGCTGACGGCGGCAGCAATGCAGCTGCGGCCGCCGCACGACTTGTTCGTACGCCGCAGCGTCATTCTGCTTCAGATCCCATACAACGGCCGAAACCGCTGTTCCAGGTGCTGCACCAGCGGTCTGTCCGAAAGCGGCTGCCCGCTGGCCATCTGAATCAGCTCTGCCGCCGAATGAACCTGACCATGCTGATGAATCTGTGACCGCAGCCATTGAAGCAACTGCTGAAACTCCCCACGACGAATCTGATCATCAAGGTCGGTCAGCTGCTGTCTGGCTGCGTCGAACAGCTGTGAGGCGTACATGTTCCCCAGAGCGTAGGTCGGGAAGTAGCCGAACAGCCCGGCGCTCCAGTGAATATCCTGCAGACAGCCATCAGCTGCAGACAGCGGTCGCATGCCAAAATCATGGTCAAAGCGATCATCCCACGCAGCCGGCAGATCCGCCGTGGACAGGTCACCGGAAATAAGTGCTCGTTCCAGATCAAACCGCAGCATGATGTGCAGGTTGTAAGTAACTTCGTCCGCCTCGACGCGAATAAACGACGGCTCCACACTGTTCACGGCAGAATAAAAATGGGCGACATCCACGTCATCGAGAACTCCGGGAAATATCTGCTGCACATGTGGCAGAAAGCCTTCCCAGAATGGCAGGCTGCGTCCAACAAGATTCTCCCAGAGTCGTGACTGGGATTCATGAATTCCCAGTGAGGTGGCAGTACCTGCCGGCGTCCCGAAGGCAGCCGCCGGCAGCCCCTGTTCGTACATCCCGTGACCCGCTTCATGCAGAGTTCCGAAGAATGAAGTGGAAAAAAACTGTTCGTCGTAGCGTGTCGTGAGCCGACAGTCACCGGGGCCGGTACCGCTGCAGAACGGGTGTGTTGTGGTATCCAGACGTCCGGCCTCAAAATCAAAGCCAATCCGGGCCGCAACCTGCCGGGCCAGTTTCTGCTGGGCATCGATGCTGTAGTGGCGATGCAGAATTTCTGCGGGCGCTTTGCGACCGGATTCCCTGATTGCCTGCAGCAATGGGACGATCTGTTCCCGCAGTCCCCGGAATACATCGGCGATGGTGGCACTGGTCGCCCCGGGTTCATATTCGTCCAGCAGGGCGTCGTAAGGCTCACCGCCGGCAGGAATCCCGACTGCTGCTGCTTCCTCTCGCTTCAGGCTGACAATCTGTTCCAGCCATGGCTGAAAGATGGAATAGTCTCCACGGCCGCGCGCCTCCGCCCAGTGCTGCTGTGCGAGTGCAGTCACTTTTGCCAGTTCGCTGACCAGTCTTCCCGGCAAACGCACTGCTCGTTGCCACGCTCGACGCATTTCCCGCACATTGGCGCGACGTACTGCAGCAGCATCGCCGTCAAACTCAGTTTCCGACAAGGCTTCCAGTAATTCTCCCAGTCGAGCCGAGGTGGTTTGTTCATGCACCATGCCGGCCAAAAGACTCAACTGCTCGGAACGATGCTCTGCCCCTGCTGGTGGCATATATGTCTCTCTGTCCCAGCCCAGCACCGAGCCACAGGAACCAAGCACAGCTGCTTTTGCAGACAGCCTCAGTAACTCGTCATACATCTCGTCCGCAGATGTCATTCCAATGCCCCTTCCAGTTCGTGGCACGCTTATTTGATGATTTGATTTGTTCAATGTGCGCTGCCGCACCTGAGCTCGCGAAAGGCCTCAAGGCGAGCTGATCTCCGGCCCGACCTGGCCATCCGGAGCATTCTCGGCGGCAACCTGAATCGGACGCCGTGACCAGAAGGCCGCCAGCACGCTTCCGATGAAACAACTCGCCAGTCCACTGAAGACGCCCGGCAGAGCAACATGCTCACCAGCCAGAAAAGCCCCGCTGGTCGCCAGAGAAGTTGCCATCCCGCCATTCTGCATTCCCACCTCGATCGCCGTGGTACGAGCCATCTGTTCCTGGCCGGACAGACTGCGTCCCAGAAAGTAGCCCAGCGTGGCGCCCATGACATGGACGAGACCAACGGAAACCAGCAATACACCACCGGTCTGCAGAATCGTCTGCTGTTGTGCGGCCACCATTGCAGCCACAATCAGTACCACAGCCAGCATGGCAATTGTCGGTGCCACCGGAAGCAGGACCTGAGCAATCCCCTGAAAGTATCTGCGAATCACCAGACCTGCGAAAACCGGGAGCAGGACGACGACCGCCACCTTCTGAATCAGTGCCAGCGTATCGACCTCCACGTGACTGCCAGCCAGCCACGTCACCAGCAGCGGTGTCACAACCACAGCAGAAATCGTCGACACCGTGGTCATCGAGACACTCAGCGCGACGTCAGCCCGCGCCATGTATGCCACGACATTCGATGCTGTACCTCCCGGGCAGCAGGAAACCAGAATCAGGCCCACAACCAGCGGAGTGTCCGGATTCAGCGCCTGCGCGACAACGTAACCGAGCATTGGCATGATCGTGAACTGCAGTAAGACCCCGGTCAGCACTGCAGCGGGTCGCCGACCAATCCTCTCAAAGTCTGCAAACGTCAATGAAAGTCCCATCCCAAGCATCACAACGCCAAGCATCGGATCGATGGTCGACCTGAGGTCCAGCCACAGGAAAGTGGGAGGATAGAGCAGGGCGATCAGCGAGGAGCCGAAGAGCCACAAAGGGAACAGATCGACAACCAACTTGAGTAACTTCATTTCTCTCTCCCGGCAGCTGTTCCGTCCGGTCTGGTCAGTTTGCAGAAAACCCCGACGTCAGGGCTGCGTTCCATCACCACAATGGCAGCAGGTTTGGTCGTGCCCAGCGAATTCGAGCCAGCAGTACGTCGCCGCGATAACCAGCCCGAGGCATCCATTCGCCGACAGTCACCCACGACTCGTGAGGACTCACATTGGTCACGTTGAAGTTCCCCATCAGCGCGACCTGATCAGCACCGTTGACACCGTCACCAACCAGTGGCAACACAATCTGTTCTGTGCTTTTTCGCAGACACATTCGTTCCGTGTCCACCTGAGCAATCCAGAGTGGTGAACGCCACCGCAGCACCTGTTCGTTCATGCTGTCGCGGCGAGTGTATACCAGAAACAGTGCGTCGCTGTGCACCACAAAGTGCTGCTGCGTCGTCGACATTTCCAGCGCCTCCCCATCCTCCCAGCACCACGCTTTCTTTTCGTCCCAGTGCAGTCCGTCTGTACTGCTGCTGACGTAACCACGCCGGTCTTCGGCACGAATTGTGATCCAGAATCGATCCTTGAATTGCACCACGCTGGGCTCCAGCAGCCCGCGTCCGTGTTTGTGTTCCAGTGCAGGTCCGACATCGCGAACCTGTAATCGCTGGCCATCAAACGACGCCCGCACACCGGCCACCATGCGATTTGCTTCCTGAGGCCCGAACGTAAAGGACATGGCAATGTCTCCATCGGGAAGCACAGCCCGCTGTCCACAATTATTGGTGTAAATAAAGGAGCCCCGCGGGTCATCCCACTCCATGATCCTGCGTGGAGACCAGCGACCGTCTGCCCCGCGAGTCACGTAGACCGGGTATCTGGCCAGTTGCTCATTTCGTGCGAAGTACTCACCGCGATAGAACACGACGTGCCCCAGAGCCAGCACACTGCCGGTCTGCGGATGATATTGCGGGGTCACATCGCAGACTGCAGCCAGCAGACCATCATCCCGACCAGCAACCGGCTCCCGTCCGAGTCCGGCGATCGGCACCGGAGGACTCCACGTCCGACCCAGATCACGGCTTTCTGTGAAGTGCACAGGACCAAAGTAATCGGAGCCGCCAATATCCTGCAGCGTCATCAGCACCAGCGGACGATTCTGTTCGTCGGGCACCATGCAGGCACGGGGATGAAACCATGTCTTGCCGGAACCGTCTCGATTCTGCCAGAGCGTTTCCTTCGTGATTGACTCAATGAACTCATCGTCCGCAGCATTCAGCACACCGCTGCTCAAAGACCACTGGGCCACACATGTCATCAACATCACCAACTGCAGACATCTCATTGTCAATCCCCGGATGCAGGTAATCGTCGGCGGGTACTCCAGCCAGACCCGAGCACTGCCCATTACCTGCAGAGTACTGAGCGACCGGATACCTGACCACCGATGCACTCGGTTATGTCAATGCACATGCGGCACCACTGGTGCGATGGGCGTCCAGTGAGTACGCTCCGGGACTTCGTGACATGACAACGCCAGCGCGATAAACTGCGGCGGATGTGGTCGCTCAGATCTGGCAGAAATCAGTTCGGAGAATCTCAGATGGAATTGCTGCCCCAGTGTTCCCGCTTTGCTCTGCCTCTGGTCCTCCTGCTTCCTTTTCTGGCCCCGGCCAGCACCGGCAGCGCTCAGGATTCCCAGACTCGCAGCAGTGATCACCCCGATGTGCAGCTGGCGTGGCTGCAGAACATGGCCTGGCACCACCGCTTCAATGCTGCAGAAATGCGGCAGGTCACAGGTCTCTCGGAGACAGCCTTGCAGCAGCAGCTGCAGCAGCTGGGACCACGCCCGAGCCTGCAGCAGC
>JALRDR010000371.1 GCA_023262145.1 Planctomycetaceae bacterium
TCAACCATTCGACAAAAATTAGATTGTATTTCACCCTCGTTATATAGCTGAAAATGAGATAAAATTAAGTCAGTTGACTTCTTTGGCTCTTTTGGTATATCTTTATTAACTACGATATTGATTTTCGGCAAATATTCAGCAGGACCAGCCGGTTCCATTGCTGCAGAGTATGGCAGACACACGGCCACAATTAACGTTGCTGCTCGGTGACAATATCTACGCCGACACCAACGATCGGGAGGTGATGCTGCAAAAATACAACACTCTCCGATCCCTTGCCGCATTTCAGCGCCTGCAGAGTGCAGCACCAATGCTTGCGGTGTGGGATGATCACGATTTTGGTGTCAATGATGGCGGAAGCGACTATGCACTGCGCGAACAGTCCCAGCAGTTGTTTCAGGACTTCTTTGGCATCCCGCAGAACTCGCCGCTCAGGCAACAACAGGGTGTTTACTCTGCACAGACGTTTGGTCCTCCCGGACAACGCGTACAGGTGATTCTGCTGGATGCGCGGTACCACCGCACGGCTCTTCGCACAGGACCACGGCGAACAGGTGGTCCTTACTATCCGTCGACCACACCCGGAGAGACGATGCTGGGTGCCGCACAATGGAAGTGGCTCGAAGAGTGCCTTCGAGAACCTGCAGAAGTGCGTCTCATCGGATGCGGTATCCAGATAATTGCTGATTCTGCCGGGCAGGAGACATGGGCCAACATGCCAGCTGAGCGAGAGCGATTGTTTGATCTGTTCCGACAGACTTCAGCCGCTGGCGTAATCCTGCTCAGCGGTGATCGGCACTGGGCTGAACTGTCGGTCGAGCGTAAGCTGACGGAATACCCGGTGTACGAGCTGACCTCAAGCAGTCTGAATCAGAAGCACCCCCGGGGAACTCCCACTGTCAACACGAAGAGGGCTGTCCCCACCACCTGGCACGAGGAGAACTTTGGCCAGATTGATGTCAACTGGACTTCCGATGACCCTGTGATCACACTGCAGATCATTGCCAGTAATGGATCAGTGCCCCTGGCAACACAGCTAAAGCTGTCACAGCTGCAACCCGACTGAGCCTGCCTGCCGACGACGCGCGACCGCCCCTTCCGCCAGACACGCCCAACAGAGAGATTTATGGACCAGCAGATGCGTACTACTGCCAGCGTTGAAGTCGCAGTCCGTCTCTTGCCATGGCGGATTGCACTCGCTGCGTTGCTTTCTGTCTGCTGCGCAGGACGGTCAACTGCCGACGATGAGCAGCTCCCGAAAGTTGTGACCAGCCTGCTTGAAGGCTACTGCCTTGATTGTCACAATTCTGTAGAACCGGCCGCTCAGCTGGACCTCTCAGAATTCAGCCAGCAGAAATCAATCGCTCTGGAGCACCAGCACTGGGCTCTGATCCTGAATCGCATCGAAGCCGGTGAGATGCCTCCTGCGGATGTCGGTGGGCGTCCTGACGCAGAGCAGACGCAACTGTTTGTGCAGACAATCCGCAGACTGCGTCGTGAAGTTGCTGAACGTCAGGCAGGTCAGCCCGGTTCAGTGCTGGCAAGAAGACTCAGCAACGCAGAATACAATCACTGCATTCGCGACCTCACTGAAGTTGATCTGCAGCCGGCAAAGACGTTTCCGGTTGATCCGGCCAACTCCGTCGGCTTTGACAATACCGGCGAGTCGCTGACGATGTCGCCGGCACTCCTGACAAAGTACCTCGCAGCCGCAAGGCAGGTGGCCGAGCACGCTGTCCTGACAACAACCGACATTCGGTTTGCCGCTCATCAAATGGTGACTGACACCGATCGTGACAAGTACTGCGTTCGGCGAATCGTTGACTTCTACGAAAATCAGCCCACGAATCTGCAGGATTATTTTCTTGCCTGCGTCGAGTGCAGCACCACTCCAACTCTCCTGCAGCGACAGGCCGCAGCACAATCTGCTCAGATCAGCCCCCGTTACCTCGAACTGGTCTGGCAGACTCTGCATCAGGAGAACACAGTCGGCCCGCTGCTTGTGCTGCAGCAGATGTTCCACAAAGCGTTGCAGCAGCAGTCCACAGACATGCAGCGCGCGGCCTGTGCACAAATGCAGGCTTATGTGCACTCGATACGGACGCGGCTTGTGCCACAATGGCAGAACCTGCAGGCCGGGACTGTCCACAAAGGTTCTCAGTGCTTCGTGCTCTGGAAGAATCAGCAGTACGCAAATCACAGAATGTCATACGACGAAGCCGCACTGACCCCTCCTCCCGACAGGGCAAGTGACGATGCAGACACAGACACGTCAGATGACGCCCAACCCAGATCTGCCCCCATCGCTGACGGAAACGAACCCAGTGCAAAACCCGGCAACGAAGCTGATCGAAAAACTGCTGACGCACTCACTCCGGATCCGCAGACCACACCACCGGAACTGCAACTTCCGCATGACGTGGCAGACCAGCAAGTATTCAAAGCTGCTGTCGCAGAATTCTGCCGTGTCTTTCCGGATCAGTTCTATGTCTCTGAACGCGGTCGTGATTATCTGGATGTGCCAAAGGAGAAACAGGAGAAGGGGCGACTGCTGAGCGCCGGGTTTCACAGCATGATGGGGTACTTTCGAGATGATGCCCCGCTGTACCAGCTGATCCTCGACGACGAGCAACAGCGGCAGCTTGATCTGCTCTGGCTGGAACTGGACGTGATTACCTTCGCTCCGTTGCGTCAGTACCAGGGATTTCTCTGGTTTGAACGCACTGATTCCCGCTTCATGCGCGATCCGCAGTTCGATTTCGCCAGACCCGAGGACCGGGAATCGGCACAGGCTGAAATGATCGAGCGTCTGGCCGAGGTGTATCTGCAGAAGGCACGTGAGGAAGGTGGGGAACAGGCCGCATTGACTGCCATTGAGTCGTACTTTCGCAATATCTCCTCGCAGATTCGTACCGTGGAGCAGGTACGACTGCAGTCCGAAGCGGCGCATCTGCAGTCACTGGCGGAATTCGCCAGCAGAGCATGGCGGCATTCCGCCGCTCAGGCTGAAATTGACTCGTTGCTTCATTTCTACAACACCCTCCGCAGGGACGAAGGACTTACACACGATGAGGCAATTCGCGATTCGATTGTCGCCGTCCTGATGTCTCCCGGCTTCCTTTATCGGACAGACCTGATCAGCCGAACCCCCGAAATCGCGGCATACCCAGCGCACGATCTGGCCAGCAGGCTGAGCTTCTTCCTGTGGGCCAGTCAGCCCGATGCCCAGCTTGTTCGCACGCTGCGGGAATCCGAGAAGGCACAGGGACGAATCTCTCCGGAACTGATTCTTACGCAGACACAGGCGATGCTGACCGATGCACGCATCTCCGGTCTGGCCACTGAATTCGCTGCCAACTGGCTGGATATCCGCCGTTTCCAGGAACACAACAGCGTGGATCGCGAACTCTACGGACAGTTTACACCAGCCCTGCGCGAGGCGATGTATCAGGAACCATTACGTCTGTTTCAGCATCTTGTCCGCAGCAATGGATCACTACTCGATCTGCTCTCATGCGACTATACCCATGTCAATGCAGAGCTGGCCGCCCATTATGGTCTGCCGGATCAGCCGCCCGCGGGCGAATGGCGGCGAATCGATGGGCTGCACCAGGTGGGGCGGGGAGGCCTGTCCGGGATGGCCGTGTTCCTGACAAAGAATTCCCCGGGACTCAGAACCAGCCCTGTCAAACGTGGCTACTGGGTCGTCAGGCGATTGCTGGGTGAACAGATACCGGCTCCGCCGCCCGATGTCCCGGAGCTTCCTGCAGATGAATCCAGCCCGGAAAACCGTTCCTTGCGAGAATCGCTGGAGCAGCATCGAGCTCACGTTGCCTGTGCCGGATGTCACGATCGATTTGATGCGATCGGTCTGGCATTTGAGTCGTTTGGTCCGATCGGAGAGCGTCGCACACTGGACCGCGGGGGCAGACCAATTGATGACTCAGTGATGTTTCCCAGGAACGTTGCCGGTACCGGGCT
>JALRDR010001001.1 GCA_023262145.1 Planctomycetaceae bacterium
GCAAGCCAATGTAGGCGCTGTAGCGACGCGGCCCCTTGACCCCGGCCCCGAAGTCGTAGTCGCTGTGACTTTCGGCGTAAGGGATTCGACCGTAGGTGTCGTGGTAGTTGTGGATTGCAATCCCCAACTGCTTCAGATTATTGCGGCATTGTGTGCGTCTTGCCGCCTCACGAGCCTGCTGCACTGCAGGCAGCAGCAATGCGACAAGAATTGCGATGATGGCGATGACCACCAGCAATTCTATTAGTGTGAAACCAGCTGGTTTCCGTCCCGGTGTTTTCATTCACGCGCTCCCATAAAACAGCACAAGTAAAACAAAAGCAGGCTGGCGGGAGCATAACCTTGGTATTGCTTTCGGCAAGATGATAAGTCGGCGGACCTATCCGTTTTTTCTGAAAATTATGCGGGCGAAGTGGCGAGATGGTGGCATTTGTCAGGGCTTTATCTGGTATGGGATCTGTCCTTCAGTCCAGACCCAACGGCCAGTGTGTAATAATTCGGATATAACTATCCCGGACGGCCACCTGACACGAATTTCCAGAGTGGGTGGGCTCTGATTTCCGGAAGTCGTGAGCGGTATTGTCAGCATGTGCTCACTTGCCGACTGGTAGCTGCCACCGGCTGCGATCTGCTGCGATACTGGAAGCCGGGCACCGGCTGGCTCGGGGACAACCTGAACGGTGAGTCCCACCGGGATCCTTGCTGATTGTCTGCCGTAGAAGTGAATCTGGACAGGGGGTGTGACTGTGGGAGACTGATTCAACAGCACGGTGGCCTGCTGCAGCTGAGAAGACACAACCGCGTCGATTTTCCCGTCTCGATTGAAGTCTGCGGCAGCAAGCCCACGACCCAGTTGAGGCTGAGAAAACCATTCCCCAGCATCAGTGGAAACGTCCTGAAATCGACCCTGACGGTTTGCAAAGACCTGCGCAGTCATGCGAAACGGTTGCTCAGCTTTCAGCCAGCTGCGATCGTCAACATGTCCGTTGGCGGTCATCAGATCGCACCAGCCATCGAGGTTGAAATCGGCTGCAACAGTTCCAAATCCCAGTTTGTCTCGGCTGGGAGGCCCGAGGCCCGAGCGTCGTGTGCCGTCTCGGAAGAGCAGATTTCCCGGTTGGCTGCGGTTTTCATAGAGCGTGTTGGTATCTCCGTAGAAATGTGTCAGAAACAGATCGGTGAGTCCATTGCGATCGAAGTCGGCTGCACTGACGCCCATACCGGCCTGAGCATAGCCAAGTTCATTCAGGGCAAGGTTGGCTGAGAAGGCCTGCTCAGTCAGCTGAATCGCAGTAACCTGCTGTCCCGTTGCCGGAACCGTGTGTACGCGAAACAGAGTGTTCGCCTGACCATCGTTTGCAACGTAGATTTCCGGCTGATCATCGCCGTCAAGATCGCAAATGACGACGCCCAGTCCCTTCCCCGGGTGCTGATCGAGTCCACTGGAGCGGCTGGCATCAATGAACCTTCCCTGACCGTCGGAAAGGTAAAGGCAGTCGACTGTTGCTTCAAAAAGTGCGGGTGAGCACCCCATGTAGCCATCAGGGCTGGATGGTTCCGGGCACAGTCTTGGCGAAGTGTCTGATTCCATCACGTAATTGACGATGAACAGATCTGAGTTTCCATCACCATTCAGGTCTGCAAATGCGGCACTGGATCCCCAGGAGGTATCTGTCAGCCCCATCTGCTCGGCGGTTTCAAGAAACGTACCATCCCCCAGATTGAGCCAGATCTGATTGCTGCCGTAGCGGGTGACGCAAAGGTCCTGAAATCCATCATTGTTGATATCAGCGACAGCACAACCAAATCCGAGGCCGGTCTGAATCAGGCCGCTGGCATAGGTAATGTCTCGAAAACCGCTGCCGTCAACGTTTCGGAACAGGCCTCCCGGCGTTTGTTCGTCGCGAGCGTTGACGGGAATTCGGCAGCCGTTACTGAAGAAGATGTCGGGCAGAGAATCTGCGTCGACGTCGAGTACGGCCACCCCCCCGCCATT
>JALRDR010000430.1 GCA_023262145.1 Planctomycetaceae bacterium
TCCGGAGATGTTCCGCATGCATGGAATCGTCAACAGCGTGGATCTGTCGGGGCATCGCTGGACAGTGGATACGCCGGAAGATCTGGCACTGGTCCGCAGCATTTTTGCTTATTTCTCAGAGCAGGAATTTGGCTGGCAGGACATTCTGCGGGCGTGCGCTGAGCATCCTGACTGGCAGAGATTCAACGCTCACATTCAGCAGAAGGCCGCGTGATGGGCAGGGAAGCCGGCGTACTGCTGATTCGTGCAGACGCCGGACTGCAGATGGGGACCGGACACGTGATGCGGTGTCTGGCGCTATGCCAGGCGTGGCAGGATCTGGGCGGCCGTGCTGAACTGATCACCGTGGGGCTGCCGGAGCCACTGCAGCAGCGGATGGAGGCGGAGCAGTGTGGAGTTCATCAGCTGGACTGCGCAGCGGGATCGCTGCACGACGCGCAAGCTACGGCCGAGCTGGCTGGCCGGATTGCTGCAACGGCGGTGGTCCTGGACGGCTATCAGTTCGACGAAGCCTATTGTTGTCAGCTGGAACTGGCGTTACCGCGTCTGCTGCGGATTGATGACTTCGGGGGACATGCACGCGGTGGAATGATCCTGAATCAGAATGCGTGGGCAGCAGCTGCTGACTATCCCGGCTGCGGTCCGCAGACCACATTGCTGGCAGGTTCTCGCTATGCTCTGTTGCGTCGTGAATTTGCGTCCATAAGGACAGCGAGGCCACAGATTCGCAGCCGTCCGGAGAGACTTCTGGTGAGCTGTGGTGGCAGCGATCCGACGCAGGCCGTGGATCGGATTCTGTTACAGCTGCGGGATGTCTCGCAGCGGATTCGTGAAGTGGTCGTCGTGCTGGGGGCGGTGAATGAGCGATCTGAGGAGGTTCGCAGTCTGGCTGCGACGCTGCCGTTCTCGGTCAGGATCGAGCAGAACTGTCGGAACATGTCGCGGCTGATGTGTGATGCCGATCTGGCGATTGCCGCAGCCGGTACAACCAGCTGGGAAATGGCCTGTTGTGGTCTGCCAATGATTTCCGTGGTGACCGCTGAGAATCAGGTACGGGTGGCCGAAGCGATTGCTGCGCGGGGTCTGGGCTGGAACGCGGGCTGGATGAACGAGGATGCCGCTGAGAATGTGTCAACGCTGCTGCAGCAGATCAATGCGGATGGGTCTGCACTGAGCACGGCTTCCGAGCGGTGCTGGCGGCAGGTGGATGGGCGGGGAGCCGGCCGCGTTGCGGCACTGCTGGCAGCTCCGGTGCTGCAATTGAGACTGGCGGAAGCAGCAGACAGTGAACTGCTCTGGCGATGGCGAAATGAAGCAACAGTGCGGCAGATGTCCTTCGGTTCGGAAGAGATTGCGTGGGAGGATCATTCCCGCTGGTACTCAGCACGACTTCAGCGGCCGGACTGCGAGATCCTGATTGCCAGCAACGGGGAGGGGAAGCCGATTGGTCAGGTACGACTGGATCGGCAGGGCGATGGCGCTGTCATCAGCGTTTCCATAGCTGCAGAATATCGTGGGTGTGGATACGGAGCCACTCTGATTCGGCTGGCGACAAATCATGCATTTGTGCAGCGTGGGCTGGCGTGGGTTGACGCGATGATCCGAGAAGAAAACGTTGCCTCACAGACGGCATTTCTAAGGGCAGAGTATCAACGGCGTACAGAAACGACTGAATCGCAGCAGGGGCTGCGATTCACCGCATGGAATACCGACTTGCAGGCGTCGAACGGATGACGAGGAACAGCTGATGACCACTACACCATCGATCACCATTGCTGACCGCAGGATAGGGCCGGGCCACCCGACTTATATCATTGCAGAGCTTTCTGCGAATCATAATCAGGACTACGAGCAGGCTGCGCGGCTGGTGCATGTGGCCGCGGAGTCAGGTGCAGATGCAATCAAGCTGCAGACCTACACCGCAGATACGCTCACCATTGACTGTGATCAGCCGTACTTTCAGATTGGTGAGGGGACAATCTGGGCGGGTCGGCGGTTGTATGAACTGTACGAAGAGGCGTTTACTCCCTGGGAATGGCAGCCGCGGCTCAAAGCACTGGCGGAATCACTCGGACTGCATTGCTTTTCGAGTCCGTTCGATGCGACAGCGGTCGATTTTCTGGAGGACATGGATGTGCCGGCGCACAAGGTGGCATCTTTTGAAATTGTTGACATCCCGCTGCTGAAGAAAATCGGCTCCACGGGGAAACCGGTAATCATGTCCACAGGTATGGCGTCTCTGGCAGAGATTTCAGAAGGGGTCGATGTGCTGCGTTCCGCGGGGGCTCCAGAAATTGCCCTGCTCAAATGCATCAGTGCCTATCCGGCGCCTGCGGAGGCAATGAATCTGCAGACGATACCGCACCTGTCTCAGGCGTTTGGTGTGCCGGCGGGGCTCTCCGATCACACACTGGGAATCACGGTGCCAGTGGCTTCCGTGGCACTCGGTGCAACGATCATCGAAAAGCACTTTACGCTGTCCCGTTCGGTCCCCGGGCCGGACAGTCAGTTTTCGCTGGAGCCGGAGGAATTCCGGATGATGGTTGAGGCCGTTCGAACTGCGGAAAAGGCGGTCGGCAATGTGCACTATGGGGTCAGTGCCAGTGAACAGAAAAGTCGCAGTTTTCGGCGTTCGCTGTTTGTGGTGCAGGATGTCCGACAGGGAGATCGGTTCACCGCTGAAAATGTGCGGTCGATTCGTCCCGGGGATGGTCTGCATCCACGTTTTCTGGAGGATGTGATCGGTCGTGTAGCGGCCGTGGATCTGACTCGTGGGACACCACTCAAGTGGCAGGATATCGCGTGAGCGACACATCGGCTGCAGCGATGGGCGGGCCTGAATCTGCAGAAATCGAAGTCAACCGCGTGCGGCAATCAGCATCTTCTCTACTGCCGCTCGTCCGGTGTCACCGAGTTCGATACCACAGGCAGCGGCCCGGGCTGTCATCCCGACGATTCTTGCTGAGAACAGATCTTCCGGCTCCGTGAGTGGACATTCCGGAGTGCCTTTGGCGATTGCAATCGCCTGGCCAAATTCTTCCGGAGTTTTCAGGTCGTAAATGCCGCAGCCAACGATACCGTAGGATGTGATAATGGAGCAGTACTGCCCGCCATCCCACTTCTGACTGGTGCCAATAGCGGTCCCGTTTTCGAAGACCAGCTGATGTCGTTCTGCGGAAGGCGGTGTACGGCTCATCGAAGTTGCTCTCAGCTGGCTATCCGGACGGGGGCAGGGTTTCGTGGACCCAATCAACAGGTGCGCGAACCGGTGGCGGATGCTGCGGATTCACCGAACGCGTGGAATGCAGTTTAGC
>JALRDR010000451.1 GCA_023262145.1 Planctomycetaceae bacterium
AGACTCCGCCCCCCGAAAGTAGGGGCTCCACGGATTACGACGCTGACAGCGCAAGATTTGCATGGAGCGATTGCATCGTCAACGACGCCTGCTGTTTTCCTGATCGGTTCAGTCGAATCGCCAAAAACCGTGTTTCGACTCACCAACCGGAAGAATCGGAACCCTGCGTAAAGTCGGCATGATGGGGAAATGATGGAATATTCTTGACGAAGTGCCTTTTGGCGACGATGCTTAGAACAGCAAATTCCGTATTTCTACGGACTTCTCACGTCCGGATTCGCTCCGGATGCAGTTTATCAGGTCAGCGGCAGCATCTGCTGTGTTCGCGATCATCGTGAGGTTTTGTCGATGACATTCGCCATCCCGTCTGTTTCAGAGTTCCGCGGCCGCTGCAGTCACAGCGTTTTCCGCAGGTTGCTGGCGCTTGCTCTTGCAGCAGCAATCTTCGTCCCGGCTCAGGCTGCAGACCCTGCAGCGACAGAAAAGCTGCCACCTCAATTGCAGTCGTCCGCACTGCGACTTCAGGCACGTGTTGCCGCAGAGGAAGGTGATTTCCTGCAGGCTGCCATCAGCCTTGAGCAGGCTGCTCTGCTGGTTGGTGACCGGGTCACTGCCGGCAAAGCTTCCGCTGGAAAGAAACAGCTGGAAGCTCAGGGCGGATCCATGGCCGACTTCTCATCACTCATGACACTCATCATGGAGCAGACATCTCCACCAGCACTCTGGGTCCTGAACGGAGACGAAACGGGGACAATGACCCCGTACATGCAGGGAGTCTTCTTCGGCACGCCTGCCGTTTCTGCTGCCATGATGCTGGCGCTCGACAACACTCGCCTTGAGACCGCGTTTGAACTCGCTCGCACCGCAAATACCAACCGTGACGTTCGTCGTGCCTCCGACTTCCGGCTCGTTTCCCTGCCACGACTGGAACGCCACATCAGTGCACTTCGGGCAGCTGGCCAGCCTGTGCCTGAAGAACTGTCAGCGCTCGCTGGTCTGACGGCTGTCGAATTCCTGTTTGTCTTCCCGGATACGGGTGACATTGTGATTGGCGGGCCCGCTGGCAACTGGGAAGCCGACCAGTCAGGTCGCTTCCTGAATACTCAGAATGGCCAGCCGACACTGCAGCTGGACGACCTTGTCACGCTCAGCCGCACGTTCTCAAATGGTGGACGCGGTTTCTTTATGTGCACCATTGACCCTCGCCCGGAACAGGTGAAGGCAGTCCATCAGCTGGCATCTGCTGCACGACTGACCGCCGGTTCCGCTCGCGGCTTCGCCAGCCAGCTGGAACAGACACTGGGTCTGCAGAATGTCACGGTTCAGGGTGTGCCGCAGAATTCACGAGTTGCGAGTGTGATCGTGGACGCAGACTATCAGATGAAGCTTGTGGGAATCGGCCGCCGTGAAGGTGCCGCTGGCATGAAGAGCTACTTCGATCTTGTCGGTCGTGCTGAACGCCAGGGTGCAAGCCTGGATGCGCTGCGATGGTGGATGACCGTTGGTTATGACGCAATTCGCACTTCACCGGACATGTATGCATTCGAATTCACCGGACGTTCTGTGCGGTGCCTTTCAGAGAACCAGCTGGTGTCTGACGATGGTTCCCGCAAGTCGACCGGCAAGGCTGATTCTGCCAACGAGAAATTCGCAGAACTGTTTACAAGCCATCTGCCGGCACTCGCCGAGCAGGATGTCCTGTTTGCAGACCTGCAGAACATCTTTGACCTGTCGCTGTGTATGGCTCTGATTCATTCCCAGGGGCTTCAGCAGCGTGCTCAGTGGAATCCGGAGATCTTCTGTAACGGCAGTGACTTCCAGACCGCTGAAGTTGAGGTGCCCACACAGCTGATGTCAGCAGCAAACTCCCGCTCCTATCGAGGTGGCACCATCATGGTGCAGGTCGCCGGCGGCATTCAGGTCAGCCTGCGTGATCTGGTCAGCAACACCGACAACTTCCAGGTTGCTCCCCAGGTCGCCGGGGCTGCTCAGAACGCAAGCCCGGTCGGACAGAATGGCAACTGGTGGTGGGATGCGGCGGTTCGCTGAACTGCAGACAGCAAAACCGAAGAACAAAGGCGAACCTGCTCCTGGCAGATTCGCCTTTTTTTTTGCTCAGACATCGCGGGCTGACATCGCGGGCTGACCGGATCGACCGTTACCGCTGATGCCCCGCCGGACTGTGCTGCATTTCCTTATCGCTGTGTGCGGCGGCGGGCGTCACAGAACGAGTCTGCAGCCGGGTGCGGAACGACCGCAGTCCGGTTAACGTCCCAGATGCCTGCCGATATTCTCTGCGGAGGGATTATAAAGGATCCCTTTTTCAGTGATGAACGCAGTGATCATCTCAGCTGGAGTAACGTCGAAGGCGGGGTTGTAAACCTTTGCACTGCGGGGACAGGTCGTCCGTCCGAATCCATCAGTGATCTCCTTCGCCGGACGTTGTTCGATCGGTATCGCGCCTCCTGAACCGATACTGAGATCAAAGGTGCTTGACGGAGCTGCTACACAAAACGGAATCCCGTGATGCTGAGCCAGTACAGCCACCATATAGGTCCCAATCTTGTTCGCGGTGTCGCCATTGCCGGCAATTCGATCCGCACCTGTGATGACAATGTCGATCAGCCCCTCTTTCATCGCCTGCCCGGCCATG
>JALRDR010000456.1 GCA_023262145.1 Planctomycetaceae bacterium
GCTGGTGATCATTGATCAGTTTGAGCAATGGCTGCAGACCCATCATGGTCCTGCGGATTTCGAGCTGGTCAACGCGATTCGACAATGTGACGGCGGTCAGCTGCAGAGCATTGTAATGGTCAGGGATGACTTTGGGATGGCCGCCGCGCGCTTCATGGATGCGCTCGACATTCCCATTGTGCAGGGCCAGAACTACGCCACAGTCGACCTGTTTGACACGGATCACGCCACGCAGGTGCTGTTGCGATTCGGTCAGGCGTTTGGCCGTCTGCCTGCCGTTGCCGCTGATCTTACGGAGCAGCAGCAGTCCTTCCTGCGGGTCGCGGTAGCCGGTCTTGCAGTCGACGGAAAGGTCGTCTGTGTTCAGTTATCACTGTTTGCCGAGATGATCAAAGGCAGACCATGGCTGCCGGGGACGCTGGAGACTGTCGGCGGCGCGGCAGGTCTCGGCGTTAATTTTCTTGAAGACACATTCAGTTCCCGGACAGCCAACCCGGGACACCGGCAGCATGAATATGCATCGCGAGAAATTCTCAAAGCGCTGCTGCCGGCCCCGGGAAGCGATATTAAGGGGCATATGAAGTCCTATGAACAATTGCAGATCGCCTCGGGCTACCAGAAACAGGCAACAGCATTCGCGCAAGTTCTGAGAATCCTCGACGGAGAACTGCGGCTGATCACCCCCGCTGATCCCGACACGGCTCCCGCAGAATCCGAGGCAGGAGCCCACAATGAGAGAACCTACCAGCTCACCCACGACTATCTGGTACCGTCGCTCCGCGACTGGCTGACACGTAAGCAGCGGGAAACTTTCAGGGGACGCGCACAACTGAAACTGGAGGAGCGAGCCGGGCTGTGGCACGCCCGTCCGGAGAACCGCCATCTGCCTTCAATTCCTGAGTGGGCAGGCATCCGCACACTCACCGAGAAGCAGACATGGACCGCACCGCAGCAGAGAATGATGCGCAAGGCAGATCGAGTCATCGGCCTGCGTCTTGCGCTGTTGCTGACAGGACTGTTGATCGTCATGTTGACAGCAGCAGGGATTCGCAGTTCCGTCCTGCAAAATCAGCAGCGTCTCGCGGATCAGAAGGAGCAGGAACGCAGAAATGCAGAAGCATCTCGAATTGTTGATGCGTTGCTGAGTGCGGAGACCTCGCAGATCAGCGGTATCATCAATAACCAACTGGTGATTTTTGAACGAGAAGCGGCAGAACACCTGAGAGCCGGATTCGCTGAATCGCCAGCGGAGTCCACCGCCCGCCTTCACGCCGCGCTGGCCCTGTTGCCGAGCGATACTTCGGTACTGGATTTCCTGGAGGAACGCCTGCTCAGCGTCACGGCAATGCAGTTTGAACACGTCCGCGATCTGATGATCGCTCAGAAAGAGCAGCTGATCCCGGCATATTGGCAGACAATTCGCGTCAGTGAAGATCCCGAAACACGGTTTCAGGCGGCCTGTGTACTGGCCTCGTACGATGCTGAAAATGAAGCGTGGCAGCAGGCTGACCTGCAGACCTTCATCGCTGATCATCTGACAGCTGTGCAACCTTCCGAACTGCTGCCCTGGAGAAATGCGTTGCGCCCGGTTCAGCAGCACCTCACCAGTGCTCTGGCGGCGATCTACCGGAATTCGGCCGCAGGGGAACAGGTCCGTTCGTTTGCCACAGACACGCTGGTGGATTACTGGAAAGATCACCCGGAGGGTTTGTTTGAGCTGATTCTGGATGCAGACGAGCGTCAGTTTCCTGTCGTCTTCAACAGACTTAATCTGCACCGCGAGCAGGCCGTCCTGCTGGGAGTCTCTGCAATCACGGAAACCCCGGCAGACGGGATCAGCGACGCTCAGACAGAACTGCGTGCCATCAGGCACGCAAATGCAGCAGTCATGCTGCTGCGGATGGATGCTGCCGATCGTGTCTGGCCACTGCTCAGCCAGAGTTCCGACCCCCGAATTCGCAGTTACATCATCCATTGGCTGAGTCAACGGGGCGGGGATCCCGCTGCTGTGACCGCCAGATATTCCACAGAGACTGATGTCACCATCAGGCGAGCACTCCTGCTCTCTCTGGGAGAATTCTCATTATCAGATGCGGAACGACAGCCGTTGATTGCTGAACTGCTGCAGGTCTACGGCAGCGACCCGGACCGCGGCGTACACGCGGCGGCGGCATGGCTTCTGCGACAATGGAATCAGGGTTCGCAGCTGGCAGCCCTTGACGAAGACCTGAAACAGAACGAAGCGGAACTCCTCGCCGCCGACGACAGACAGCGTCAGTGGTACATCAACAC
>JALRDR010000493.1 GCA_023262145.1 Planctomycetaceae bacterium
CCGCCTCCTGATGATAGCAGTTTTCCGGAGCTGGATGTGAGTTCCATTCGAAAAAACCACGACAACGACCCGCACTGTTTACCTGTTTTCACAATGTTAAGACAGGTAAGCGGGCACGACAGCGAAAGCAGCTTTCAAGGCCGGCTGCTCTGCAGGTCGATCGTCCCCTGCGGGGGGGTCCAATGACACAGCCCCCAACCAGAACAAGAGATGGATCTCGAACTCAAACAACGCGCAGGTACAGGATGTACGATTTTTCGCCGCGAGTCTCACTGGTGTCCCTTGTTGCAGCACTGCTGATGCTGCCCGGTTCAGGGGTTGGTGAGGAAAATCTCAGGGAATCCCCACTCGTTCGCGCGGTTCGCCAGGCTAGTCGCTCCGTTGTCAATATTCATACGGAAAAAGACGCCGTGTCCGGCCGAGAGAACCATCTGTTCCAGCAATCTGGCCGCAAGATTTCGGGCATGGGAACAGGCCTTGTGGTTGATGAAGCTGGTTACATCGTCACCAATTACCATGTGATTGATGGTGTGAGCCGAATTACTGTCACATTCCATGACGGCAGAGCGAGTGAAGCGAGCGTTGTCTCATTCGATCGCAAGGAAGATCTGGCCATCATCCAGATCGATTGCTCCGAACCGCTGGAGGTCATGCCAACTGGTTCTTCCGCTGATCTGATGCTGGCAGAGACGGTCTTCGCTGTGGGCAACGCATTTGGTTACGAGCACACTGTCACTTCGGGAATTATCAGCGCTCTGCACCGCGATGTTGAAGTGGATGAGCACCAGTCCTATCACAACCTGATCCAGACAGACGCCAGCATCAATCCCGGAAACAGCGGCGGCCCATTGCTCAACGTTGCCGGCAATGTGATCGGAATCAACGTTGCCATCCGCTCTGGTGCGCAACGGATTGGCTTTGCCATCCCGATTGATGACGCGCGTGATGTGATTGCACGACTGCTGAGCGTGGAGCGGCTGCGCGGGCACTCCCATGGCATTCACGCCAGGCGACTGCCGCATCTGCATGGACTTACAATCACCAGCGTTCGTCCAGACAGTCCCGCGGAAGCCTGTGGTCTGCAGACGGGAGACACCATCCACAGAATTGGTGATCTGAGAATCTCCGATGTGACTGATCTGGAACGAGCTTTTCTGGGAGTGCCCACTGGAACGCCCATTGAAGTCGCCATCGAACGTGACAAACAGCCACTGCTCCACCAGCTGACTCTGGGGCGAGCCGGTTCCGAGTTTGCCGGAATGGCCATTCAGCCATCGCGTTCGCAATTCGTAAAAGCATCACAGTCGACGTTCGGAGGTGCTGTATCCACGCCGGCAAAACCACTCCCTCCTCAGGAACTGTTCTGGAATTCTCCCGGCGTTCTGGTGCGGGAACTGACTCATCCGGAACTACAGGCCATCACAGGAAGGAACTTCCCGGGAGCAAATGGCAACATACGCTACAACGGTGGCCTCAGAGTCACTGCAGTCAGAGCAGGAAGTGCCGCAGCAGCCCTGCTGCAGAAAGACGACATCCTGCTGGGGCTGGACGGATACGAAACGGTCTCCATCGAGAATTTTGAGTTTATTATGGATCCTCAGCGGATCGCGCAGTCGAGGGAATTTCGCTGTCAGTATCTGAGGCCAGGAGCAAACCCGGTCGAAGGCTCAATTGTCCTTGAATGACCGCTCAATCCATCTTCAGCCAGCACCACGGTCACCACAGGAATACCAGGAACTGTCCGACAGGCAGAATCAGACGAAGCAATAACAACGCTTGTCGTTCATCGCCAGATCCGCTCTGATCAACCCCACACTTAACATTTGCTGAACCGGGCCACGTTTGGCCGATCCGAACTGACTCAGGAAAACACGGAATATTCAGAATGATCGGCCCCGCCAGACACGATCTGGCAGCAACTGAACTCTGATCAGGACTGCCTTTTGAAATTTGCTGAAAGTTGGCTGATTTTCGCCTCGATTTCGGTAGACTAAAGGCAGGGCTATCCGACAGAAGTTGCGAGAGGACATCCACATAGTCGGGTAGGATTCGTCCGACAGTTCGAGGATATGGGTCACGCTTGTCTCAGAGCATATACCTCTGGACAGTGCCCCTGCAGGTGTCAAACGCTTCATGTCTACAGCTATTCATAATTGCCCAAGGTGCTCGTCAGTAATCATCGCAGACACTGACGAGTGTCCGGAATGCGGCCACGTTCTGGACCAGAGCAAAGCAGAGAAAGCAGTTCTGCATGACGACATGAAGCCCACGCGACTGCGCGAGTCGCCGAAGGAAGACTGTCCGCACTGCGGCGAAGGAGTCCCCGTGGGTCTGCTGCGCTGCTGGAAGTGCAATGGCTTTATGCGGCAGGAAATTGAAGATCGCTTCAATGAAATGGCCACGAATCCGCAGCCAATCATTTACAGCTCCATCCCACCAGATCAAAGAACTGAACTGCTGCCGGCACGCGCAAGTCGCGTTCGACGTAAGGACGATGATGGCGACTTTACGCTGGCAGACGGTGTCGTTTCCCGCCGCAGTGAAACTCCCCAGGATGATGTGCGTACACAGTCGCCGGCCAATGCAGAGGCTCTCGCCAACTCGCTGCTGAATCCCGACTCTCCTGATGCACCAGAAGCAAAGACTCCCGGCAGAACGTCCAGACGAATCGTCGCCGACGCCGTCACCGATGAAGAGTCTGCAGCGTCCGAAGAAACCAGCGAAACCAAAGCGAAACCTGGAAAGCAGCAATCCTCGGAAGAATCCGACCTGCTGCAGATTGCCCTGGACGAACAACGGGACGCCCAGCAGCGGCGGCGTGATCGACGTGCCGAGCGAACTCGCAAGACGATGCTTCTTCCCTGCTCCTGTGGTGCGTGGATACGTGTGCAGGATAGCCTTGCCGGAATGGTGGTTCGCTGCAGGCAGTGCCGTTCCCCCATTCAGGTCCCCCTCATTCGCCGCCGTGCGAATGAACGCAGGAAGACAGAGACAACTGCGGAAGTACAGATCACGTGGATTGACGATGTCTGGTTCCACGTGCTGACACCAACCTCCGTGGTGCTGAAGCCGGGAAGTGCCGAAAAAAGTCATACCGAAGCAGATATCGCGCTCACAGAGTCCGGAATCAGCATCGTTTCTCTGGATTCCGGTGCGAAGAAAAAATCCCTGCTCAGCTTCGGTGGTGGCGGCAGTTCCAAAGTTGACACCCGCAAGAATATTCGCAGTCAGATTGCGGAAAAAGGCAGCCTTACAGAACTGTCAAATTGCGAAGTAAGAACCATTGATGTTGCCAGCATCACCGACCTGCGACTCGTACAACCGGTGGCGCGTGTGCAGGAATCCATGTTTGCGGGTGTACCCATCTTCGGCGAAGGAAGAATCGCCGTCTTCCTGCCACTGGAGCAGCAGGATGGTCAGCAACTGTACTGTTCATTCAGTTTGTCCGGCTGGCGACAGTTCGCTTACGGCCTGAACAGACTCTTCGATGTCACTCTTCCGGCTACAGAAAATGGTGTCCCTGCCGAAGACAAACCCAGGTCGTCCAACTGCTTCATCAAGCAGTCACGGGTAGAGTTCGTTGCAAACCTGAACTTCTATCAGAATGACACCAGCTACGAACTGGAATTGACCGGGTTTCAGTGCACCGCCTGCAAGGCTGTCATCAGCGAAGAAGGCCGCGCCAGCAAGAAACTGGGTGGGGCTGCAGGAAAAGGAATCGCAAAGGCAAAATGCCCCAAATGTAATGCCAGGATGGGTGAAGACAAACTCTTCCGAATTTCCAGGGCACCTGCCCCCCCCGGAGCGGACGACACTGAGGAGTAGGTTGCTGCCACGGCAGCCTCGGCTCGGCAGCTCGGCTCGGCAGTCCGGACGCCGGACAGCAATTCTGCCCGTTCCTGTGTCAGCATGCCCTGCGTGCCAGCATGCTTCCCTAATTCACAGACGAATCATCTGCAGTCGCGGCCCTCATCGGTTTTTCCATCACCCGATAATTGTCTGCTGCAAAACCCAGCCGCTCATAGCAACTGCTCGCCGCTTTATTCTGTTGTTCCACATACAGCCGCAGACACACCGGACTGTCCTCGCGGACTATTTCTGCGACCGACTCTTCGAACAACTGACGAAAGACGCCTTGCTGCCGGTGGTCCGTTGAGACATATACGCTTTGTAACCAGACGATCCAGCCGTTTCGCCAGTCGCTCCATTCTCGACTGAACATCAACTGACCGACAACCGCGCCATTCAGCTCCGCGACAAAATAGCGTACCTCCGGAGCCTGTCTCAGCCCCGTCCTGACACCAGCAAGCACAATCGCGGGGGGAAGCTGGACCTGCTCCGTCTCCCACGCAAGGGCACAGTTATGGTCAGCGATGATTTCTGCATCAGCAGCTTCCGCTCTGCGAATGATCAGCCTCATACTCACAGCCCCCTGCCGCAGCAATCAGTGTTCGGAACACAACTCAATTGCATGACCGTCAGGATCCAGCACGAAGACCTGAAACGCACCATCCGGCCTTGCCTTGACATCATCCAGCAGGGGCACAGCTGCAGCCTTCAACGCTGCCGCGGCAGTTCGAGCATCATCCACCAGAAATGCAAGATGGTCACAGCGAGTGCTGCCGGCCGACTCACCGCCACTCGCCGGAGCACTCTGATCATGCTCTTCGATGAGATGCACTAGAGTGTGCCCGGCCCGGAGCCAGGCTCCTCCGAAACTGAAAGCCGGCCTGGAGACCTCACGCATTCCCAGCACCCCCACATAAAACCTGCGACTGGCTTCCAGATCGCGAACGACAAAGCTGGCGTGATCGATTCGATGAACCTGAACAACGGACTGCATCTGCGTGCTCTTCAGAAAAAGAAAAAGACTGCGTGTTCCGGACTGCACTTGCGACATGCCGGAGGCAGCCGCCGGCCGCGGAATCCGGATCAGTAATTCACAGGTTGTGCTGACCTCAGATAGGCGAACAGATCGCGCACCTGCTGAGCATCCAGATTCTGCAGCAGCCCTGCGGGCATGACCGACTGCGGTATCGCATTCAACTCATCGACATCTTCACGTCGGACAATCTGATTCTGTCCGTCCACGCCGCGCAGAATCACAACCTGATCATCGCTCTGCACCAGGAATCCATTCAGGATTCTGCCGTCCCCGGTGATCAGCACAAAGGTTTCATAGCCTTCTCGGATTTCCAGAGCGGGATTGATAATACTGCTGAGCATTCGCTCCTGATTCTGCCTCGCAAAAGGAGTCAGATCCGGACCGACCTGACCGCCCTCATCGAAGAGTCGATGACATCTGCCGCAATGCTGTGTAAACAGTCGCTTTCCCGTACGCGGATTTCCGGATCCGGCCGCAAGGAAGGCAGCTATCCTGTCCGTTTCAGCGGCAGCCTGGTCCGCACTGAGTCCGGCGTTTGCCCCCCAGATCGCTGCAGCCTGCTGCTCAATACTGCCGCCATGCATACGGATTCGGCTGATGGCCGCCAGGGAAATCTCAGCAGCACTGATCTCACCAGCTCGGACCCTGTCGATCAATGTTGCCGCCCATTGTTTCCTGCTGACCAGCATTGATTCGGCCGCCATCAGTGCTGTCCCACTGAATCGAGCCCATGAATCGAGCACGATTGCGGCGAGTTCAGCCTCTGTGTAACTCTGAACCGCAATCAAAGCTGCAGCAATTACCTGCTCATTCTGATCTGTTGTGATCAGCCGTTGCAGTACTTTCAGCATCTCCGGCCGCCGCAGCTGACCGCAGATTTCTATCAGTGCAACACGCTCAATTACATTTCCGGACTCGTCCAGCATCCGCTCGACACCCGTTGTGATGGCATCCGCATCGCCTCGGCGAAAACGCAGAGCCAGAGAGCCTCCACCGCCTGCAGCAAGCGCCTCCGAGAGGTCTGTTGGCAACCCGGCAAGGCTTCTGCCCGCGTAAGCCTGTTCGAAACCTCTGAGCAGAATCTCCCGTGACTCGGCATCCGGTGCTTCCCGCAGGAGCCTCGCTGCAGCCGATAAGTGGCGAGGCTCCTGAGAGATGCTGTATCGCCGCATCATGAATTCCAGCAACTGGCCTGCTATCAGCTCCGACTTCCAGACCTGCGGGTTTGGCAGCAATGCGGAAATCATCGCTTCCGGGTCCGCCTCCATCACCTGGGCTTCAATGGCCCACCAGAGCATCATCGGAATGAAAATATCGCCGGCATCCTCTTCGTGCTGCAGGAGACCACTGATCAACGGCACCGCCTGTTCAGGTGGCAGGCGTCGAGCTGACGCAGCCAGTTGCAGACGCACCTCAGCGTAGCTTTCAGCAACAGCAAGTTGCTCCAGAGCAGTCGCCAGCGGGGCAGACAGCGGCGCTGCGGGATCACAAAGGAGCCGCACTGTCCAGGCGCGAACCTGCGGCTGCGGATGCTCCAGCAAATCCAACGCCCGCGATTCCGTCAGGCCGTTGACTGCGTGCAGAGCCCACAGCTTGTCCAGTGCACGAGCACCGGAGTCCTGCTGCAGATCACTCCACAAAGACTGCTCGTGGTCACCAGGATGATCTCCCAGGACTTTCACCGCCGTCTGCCGATACCAGTGTGACTTGTGTTCCAGCCAGTCAGTCGGCCTGTCAGCTGCGGAAGCTGCTACGCTGCTGGACAACCCCGGCGGCGAAGCAGCAGGGACAAGTCGATATATCCGGCCACTCCCACGATCCACTCGACCCGCATAATGACTGCTGTGGTCAATTCGCTGCTCATACAGATCCGCAATGTAGACAGCGCCATCCGGCCCACACTTGATGTCCACAGGCCGAAACCATGGATCATCAGTCGTCAGCACCCGCTCAATGTCCGCAGTTTCAACGGAGGTCTGATTAAGCTGCACGCCACTCAGGACGACCTGCCCCTGCAATGGTTCAACTCCGAGCAACTGCCCGTGAAAACGTTCTGGCAGCAGTTGCTCCTCGTAAATCACGAAGTTGTGAGTAAATCGAGCCACATCGTGATGCTTCATCTGTTCAAAGAATCCGAAGGCAAACGGATTTGAAAGCGGCCCGTGCTTCCCGAAGCCCTTCCGGTAATACCCCCCCTGAACATAATGAAAGCCTCGAGTATTCCCGCCGTTGTGTCCTGAAAAAACCCTTCCGATGGAATCGATTTCGCATCCGAATGTGTTGCCTCCCCCCTCAGCGAACACCTCGTAGACCTTACGTTCCGGATGAAATCGCCAGATGAGCTGCCCCATGGAATTCTGCGGCGGCTGATCACTTCCCGGAGCCCTGACGGATGCCGTCACTGTGCTTCCCTGTGCTCCGTAAAGCCAGCCGTCAGGCCCAAACCGAAGACTATTGATGACTGAATGAGAATCCTCCAGCCCAAACCCCTCCAGCAGCACCTCCGGATCACCATCCGGAACATCATCACCGTCAGCATCGGGGTAGAACAGCAGGTACGGAGGATTCGTGACATAAACACCTCCTCGTCCGGGCGCGAATGAAGTTGCGATACTCAGTCCATCCACAAAGATCCTGTGAGCGTCAAGCGTCCCATCGCCGTTGGTGTCCTCGTGGATGCTGATGCGATCTGCGCCCGGAACGTGATTCGGCGGCGCTGCAGGAACACGATCATAGACTGTTCTCAGAAATGTATCGCGGCTGAGCATCTTCAGACCGGCCGGATCGGGATACTGCCGATACTCCATTACCCACAACCGGCCACGTTCATCGCATGTCATGAAAAGCGGCTGAGCGATCTCTGGATCGGAAAGAACAAGCTCCACACGGAGATCCACAGCGGTTCGAAATCGAGCCAGTGCAGCTGCTGGTGACAACGCTGGCGTATCGCCGCTTCTGCGAGCAACGTACTCCTGAACATCCCCGACGACGTCTGTTTTCACAAAAACGCCGGCGGGAACTTCATCTTCCGCTGTCCAGCTTTCCGGTACGCCAAAGTCCTGCGGCGAACCATCCCCCCAGGCAGGATCATCCCCAGGACGATACTGCCACTTTCCCTCAAGCCGGATCGCCTCACCCCTCGCGGGGTTCATGACTACCACGGGAGCAACGCTGAAATTGGGTCTGGGATCCGACTGAAACACGCGGACAGCCAACACACAGAAACGCCGTTCCGCCGTCTTTTCCGCGGCCACTGTGAACACACCTCGCTCCCCAAGACCACTGCGGAACTGCGGGGGAAAAGTCCCCACAGCACCGACTGGACTGCCGGCAAACATCACCATTCGAGCATCATCGAGGGCTTCCACATATAACGTCAGCGCATCTCCCCGCCACGACTCCGGAATGTGCACCAATGCGCGATACCATGAGTAACCGTTCTGTGGGCTGAGTTCGCCTTGCGGAACACTCCGCCACGCCTGCGGAATGTCGAGAGTCACCCAGTGCGGTGCCTGGGCATATGTCGCGGAGACGCACGGCACGGCCTGCAGAAACACGGCAAACAGAGCTCTTAAAAAAAGGTTGCGCCGAGCAGAAATACGGTCCGACATGGTGACTCCTGTAACCAGAAAACAGCGCCCGGCGATTCGGTGAACTTCACTCCATCAAATAACCAGCGAACTCCCCGGATTATCGCAAGTCCGCGGCCGACTTGCCAGGCAACAGTCAGCATCAGCAACGTGTACTGCGGCGGGCAATCAGCAATCCTCCAGGAATCAAGGCTCCACCACCCGCCTGGTAAATTGTCAGTGGTTCGCTGAGCAGAAGCCAGCCAACCACGATCGCAGTCAGCGGCGCCAGATTCTGGAACAGACCTGCCTGAGCTGCTCCGGCGTGATGCACCCCGAAATTCCACATTGGCAATGTCAGTCCGGAAGAAAGCAGTCCGGAATAAAGTACTGCACCAAACACTGCAGGATCAAATACCAATGACGACTGCCCCGAACTGACCAACAGCGCAATCACAAGATGCAGAGGCAATCCGATCGCGGCGGAACAGGAGGACAAAGTCAACGGCCGAATTGTTCGCAATACGGGGCGGCTCAGGATTGTACCGGCTGCCCAGGCAATGGCTGCAGCGAGAGCACACACGTTTCCCCTCAACCGCAGATTCACTGCTGCATTGCTCGTGACTGCTGAGCCGTCGACATCCTCCGCTGCTACTGGCTCCGACAAGCTCGCATCGCTGCTGAGTTCCTGCGGGGCAGAACCGCCAACAGTGACAAGTATCGTCCCGCAAAATGCCAGCGCGAGCCCCAGCCATGCACGGGAGTTGATTAATTCACGGAGGAACAACCTGGCCCCGATTGCGGTCCAGAGCGGAATTGTCGCCATAATCAACGCGGTATCAGCCGAAGTTGTCAACACGACGGCAAACAGAAACAACAGCTGGTACAGAATCGAAACGAGCGCAGCGTAGCAGAGTACCTTGCCCTGAACCGACTGCAGTCGGCACCACTCGCCCGCCGGTGCAGATCTGACTGCGAAGATGCACAACACCACCGCGGAGATGACCAGGCGAACACCATTAAAAACAAAGGCGTTGATCCCCGTTGCCATCGCAATCTTCATGACTGGGATATTAACACCCCAGACCAAAGCGACGAACAGAAGTGAGATTTCCGGCAGTAACCCCGATACATCGGAGTTTTTGGCGTGTTTCGTCGTCATTAAGGACTGAACAGTCTCAGCAAGAGATATCCGCAGCGCAACAGGGAAAAACCCGCATCTGCCATGGGTCCGCCCGCGCGGACAGACCCAACCCAAATCAGACCCAACCCGAATCAGTCACCTGCGGTTGAAATCAACAACTCGCAGCAAGAAGAGAATCTCAAAATGGGACACCGGGGAAAGATGAAGAACACGGGGAAAACAGGAGGAAACTAGCGTCGAGCAGCTTTATAATCTCCCGGTGAAGGCGATTTTGCCGATGCTTCCGGTGATGATCAAATCGGAGTCC